>JADFPY010000254.1 GCA_022562085.1 candidate division KSB1 bacterium
TTCAGGTGATCGTGGGTCTCTTAGGATTTTATTTTCACCTGGCTGCGGATTTGCGAGGACCTGCTTCGAGCTTCATGGACAATTTAAAATACGGTGCCCCAGTGTTTGCACCACTGCTCTTTCCCAACCTCGCAATATTAGCAGCGATTGGGATTTGGGACATGCTTGATAAAACGTCAGAACTCAACGCCAAGTGACAGGCGCATTGCAAATTTAAAATGTTGTTCGGAATCGGTCAGAATTTCTTTGTCTGAATTTACATGCATTGCGTTTTTCAAATCGGTTTTATCCCCAACCCAGCCCCCAGTTGGAAATCGTAACCGATAACAAAAGTTAAATGAGCACTGATGGCAAATCCGGCGAATATCGCGATGGCAATACGGAGGGGTGTCACTGTTAAGAATGTGATTCATCATGTCCTTCGATAGGCTCAAGATGGCTGGTTACTTCAGTTTGCATAGGAAATGAATCTATGATTGCCTTTTCAAGGCATGTCGCTTGTTGGTGGGCTTTAGAAATAGGGATATCTTTATGAAATAGCAAATGAAACTCGATGACTAATTTGTTGCCTGCATTTCGGTGACGAAGGCGGTGAAATCGAATGTCGTATTCTTTAGTTGCTTTTTGCAGAATTTCGCGGAGCTTTTTATTAACGTTTGGATCGGCCTCATCCATCAGTCCACCAACGGAACGTCGCACAAGCTTTGAACCAGACCACAAGATGTTTATCGCCACAAGGATAGCGATAATCGGATCGAATGGCAACCAACCTGTCCAGAGCGTCAAAAGCAAGGCCACAATTACGCCAAGACTTGTCCAACTGTCCGTCAGAACGTGTTTACCATTGGCTTCAAGGACAATGGAGTGATATTTTTTTCCTTGTCGAATGAGGTACCAACCCAGGCCTCCATTGATTACAGTAGCAAGCACAATAAAGCCAATGCCCTCCTCAATGTTTTCCAAATGGTGTCCAGTTAGCCATTTTTCAATGGATTCGTAAAGAATGTATAACCCGGCAACAATAATCATGGCGCCTTCAAACCCCGCAGAGAAGAAGCTAATCCGATCATGGCCGTAAAGATGGGTCTTGTCTGCCGGCTTCATGCTTAACCACAGGCTGAAGGCAGCAAATGAAACAGCGAGCATGTGCACCACGGATTCCGCTGCGTCAGAAAGAATCGCGGCCGATCCAGTTATCACAGATGCATTGATTTTGAGGATCAACATCAAGAAACCGACGCCAAGCGATAACCGTATGGCAAATTTCAAATGTTGTTCGGAATCGGTCAAAATTTCTTTGTCTGAATCTACATGATTTGCGCTTTTCAAATCGGTTTTATCCCCAAAGCAATTTCAACAGGTAGCCACATTTGTTTTCTGCTAATTTCAGTAATCTTAAAGCCCGCATCTACTAAAGCCCGCCGCACATATATAGGACGACAATCGAGGAATTTCGGAAAATGTTGATGTGTCCACTCAAATGCTTTAATCAATAAAGTTTGCTTTCCTTCCTTAGACAGTCCCGCGACGACAATTCGACCAGACGGTCGTAAAACTCGCATACATTCCTGCAGAACTTTTGGAATTTCCGGCGTATCGAATAATTCCAATGTAAAGCTCATAAAAACCGCATCCAGAAAGTTGTCTTGATAAGGCAGGTCGATCGCGTCGCTACAAACCAATTCTGCTCGTTTAGCTAGGTTCTGCTTCTCTAAGAGTTTTTTGCCACGTTTCATCATTTCCTCTGATAAATCTACACCATAAACCTTACCAGTCACTCCCACTACTTTTGCGATTTCTGTGAGGCAGTGGCCTGTCCCAAAACCGATTTCTAATATTTTTTCTCCTGATCTCGATGCCAGTCTCGCGAGAGCGATCCTACGTACCGGCGCTTCACTAGGGTATGCAAGAAGGTCATAAAATTTGCTGATTCGATTATAAAATGTTTTGGTTTGAGAACGGGATTGAAAAACTGGTAGAACCCCGGGTTGGGCTTTACTAAATGACCGAGTAGTCATCTCTGCAAGGGAAGGTGGCTGGACAGCTGACATTTAATCTTTGTATCCTATTCCGTGTAAGTATGAACGCTATACTCTGACGAAGGTAAGTAATTCAGACCAAACCAGCAAATCAATAGAACGATAAATGAAAAGGCCAAGAAGCCGAGTTTGATTTGATTTGAGCGTTATAGCTTCCATAGGACGGCTTCACAATTTTTGATATCATAATAGTTCCTGCATGATAATCTCCTTTCGCTGTGGTTAGCCAGGGCTACCAAATTCACGGTAATAGGCTTGTTGCATCAGAATATTTTCTTCATTTTCGTGATCACGTAGAGAGGTGATGACATCATTCAGTTCAAATTGAACTTGTTCCAATTCCGTGTCATTTTTTTTCTTCATTCGTTTCAACTTGAACAAAATTTCATCCAAGCTCATCAAGATCTGATCATGCTCTACTTTCAGTCCACTAACTTTTCGAGAGAGATGAGGAGCAACCTTTACAATGTCCTCCATAAAGCCGCCTTCTTCTTCCAAATCAAAATGCTTTAATAGGCGATTCTTGAAGTCGCGCAATTGCCAGATGAACTCCAGTTTCCAATCAAAAAATTCTTTAGCATCAACTTCTGTCATTTCTGAGAGATTTAAAGCGCCGATATATCGCCGAATGCTCTCGTGATCTTTTGCAATTTTTTCAGCAACTTCTGTTTTGTCTCTTTCCATAAAAATACTCCTTATCGTAATTCTGTTTGTTATGTTATTTAATGATAATGGAGAATCTTTAACCTAAAGCTATATCTAATGTCATCATGACAGCAAATCCAAGCATTGTACACATTGTTGCAAGATCTGTGTTTTTTTCTAACTGTGATTCCGGTATCAATTCTTCAACAACCACAAATATCATGGCTCCTGCAGCAAATGATAGAGCGTACGGTAGAATAGGTTTTATTAATATTACCGCTGCTGCACCAAGGACACCTGCAATGGGTTCAACAATTCCGGATAATTGTCCATACCAAAAGCTTTTAAAACAAGACATACCTTCTCTACGCAGGGGGACTGAAACTGCTGCGCCCTCTGGAAAATTTTGGATGCCAATACCCAGAGCTAACGTAATTGCACCAGATAATGATACAGAAGGCAAATTCTCATTTAAAGCACCGAATGCAACACCAACCGCCAACCCTTCTGGTATATTATGTAGAGTTATTGCAAGCACTAAAAGAATACTCCTACGCCAGCTTGTTTTAAGACCTTCAGCTTCTTTCATCGGAAATCCAATGTGGAGGTGAGGTAACACCTTGTCTAAAATACTGAGGAATACTCCGCCTAACAAAAATCCCACTACCGCAGGAATCCAAGCAGGTATGTTTGATTCCTCTGCCATTTCTATTGCTGGTGCCAGAAGTGACCAAAAACTCGCAGCAATCATGACGCCCGAAGCAAATCCAAGCATGCCATCTAAGACTTTTCTATTAATGTTTTTAAAAATAAAAACGACTCCAGCCCCTAAGCCGGTTACGAACCAGGTAAAACACGTTGCTAATAAAGCTTGAAATATTGGATCTAGATTTTTAAACCACTCAATCATAACTAATTCCTTAGTTAGTTAAAAAAGCTGATCCATGTTGCCTTCGCCGAGTTTTTCCAGGATTCTGTAATGGGATATTGTTTGGCCGATCATGGTTAAAAATGACATTATGGATAGCCAATCTCCTGCATCTGTTTCCGTACTATTCCACGCGCATACCTTCAATGACTAGGTAGACGTCCCATTTCAGAAAGTACGTCTTACTAATCTTAAGTTTTGAAGACTCTTGAACGTAGTCTAAGGTATTTCGGTCAAAGCAAGCGCCGTAGACCTTTTCAATAAATGGTGAAAAAAGTTCAAACAGTTTTCTGCCTTTGGTTGGAGTTCATCGGGCATCACGCAGCACAAGAACGTCGAAATCAACCAGTCAAAATGGTTGGAAGGAATAGAATTCATAACCGTGGCATCTTCCTGGCAGAGGTCGACTTTGCAGACAGCCGATTTTGCCCGTCTCATTGTTTCTTCTCAGCATTACTTTACTCAGGTCAACAGCAGTGAGCTTGACACCTGGGTGATAATATTTTAGATTGCGTCCAGTGCCGACTCCGGCTTCGAGCGCTTTACCGCGTACATCTTTCAGCAACCCGGGCCGCCATCGTCTATATTGCCTCTCCCAGGGATAATCCAGAATATCGTAGAACCTTCCGGTAATATCATACTTAGCCTGAAGCGACCGGCAATCTTCGTTGATGGAGTTCGTCAGGCTGGAAGGCGACATTTCCACCGTATCTGAACGCGAAGTATTAGTCACATGTTGCAACTTTTTCTACCTCCTTTGGCACTGTATGCACGAAACAGCCGTACCGCAGCGGCTCCTCCATACGGCAAGACCAGACCAGTTTGCCATTCAAGACCGTCATGTCCGGGCAGCCGTCACACATATTTTGCGTGCCGTCCTCGAGAACATCCGGCGGCTGGATGATCATGATCGACTGGTAGCGCAGCCGCTTGAAGAGCCGAATTGGATTCGCCAGGACTGAGAGAAAATACTTCTTCGCAATTCGGCGAACCTTCGCATCGATGGCAGATAACAGCAGCATGGACTTGCCCCGGCGGTGAATCTTTGGCTCGGTGTAAGCCAGGTAGTGTCCGTGGCGCAGATGGTGGAATATCTGCGAAACCTCCATGAATTTAGGTCCAACGTAACCGTAAATTCGCTCCCTGGTTCCAAGTCGCCCGCCGAGCAGCCATTTGAAGGAATCGGGTTTGTTATTGCCGTTGAGATAAGCAGCGCTGTCAAAGTCAGGAAAACGTTTTTTAAGCAGTTCATAAATGTCGGTGGACAAAATATCTACCTTTCTATCACTGGAGGTAGTGTAGGGAATTTCACCTAAGTCGACCTTTTCTGCCCCGGCATAGTAGTCAAATCGTCCGTCCAATTCGGCGGCGCGGTAGGCGATAAAAACCATGACATGCACTTTGTCGATATGCTTCTGGGCCCAATCTACCAGGTCTGGCACATATGGCAAAGTGTCCTCGTAAACCGTAGAATTGAAGGCGCAGGAGAGGCCGCCAATTTGGTGCAGCATTTCAGCGAATTGTTCACGAAGTGTACACAATTCCAACTCGTTTTTGTTTTTCCAATGCGGCCGGCTTTGTTTGCTGTCGACATGAAACGTAAATCCTTTCGCTCCTGCTTTTTTGAGCTCCTGCAAAAGCTCTTTGGTCAAAGCTACGCCGTTGGTGTTAAGAATGGGTTTCTGGCCATCTTCAGCGACCATGCGCACGATCTCGACTATTTCCGGATGAATGAGCGGCTCGCCGCCCGCAATGGAGACGCCGTCGGTTGTCCGAAATTTCTTGAAAACAGCCAGTTCTTCTTTGATTTGTTCTAGGGATTTATGCCCGCGAGGATCATTGATGCGGTAACACCCTTCGCAAACGATATTGCATTTCCAGGTTGGTTCGAGCCAGGAGATAGCGTTATCGGTGAGGCTCCAGGGGAGTCGATAGTAATTTTTTGGATCTAAATGTACAGCCACTTTTGTCCCTCCTTACTGTCAGATTTTAAAAAGTCATGATCTCTAATTGCCGCTGCAGCTCATCCCAATGCCCTGGGTCGCTGCCTGAAAACAAGTCATACATTGCGGATGATCTAGCGTTATCTCCTTGAGTGCTTTTTTGAGGGAGCTTCCCAAATAAGCGCCATCCGCAACTTCTTTGGCGGCTAAAACCGCACACTTGTACCAGCCACCTTCTCCAGTTGCCTCCTTTCCAAATGATCGCGAATAGGAGCACTGGAAGCGATCAAACCCGTGATTTGTATAGCTGGCAATACAATGATTTGTAATTCCCAGGGATTCGATATGAGGCAGATCCGAAATAGTTCTTCTGTGCGTTTCTTGGCCTTGATCGAAGAATGGAATCCCCCATAATTCCAGCGAAACGAGCCCGAAGTTTTTCAACATCACTTTGTATCTTCGCTCCAAAACCTCCTTTCTATGCGAAACCTCAGTGGCTTTGCCGGTTCCTTCGTATGTGTAGGCAATCACTGGATGAATCCCGTGATACAGGAATCGATGCAAACTTTGGATGATGAGAGCAAAAGTAGGCCTTCCTCCGAGATGATATCTTATTCCGTCATTTTCTTCGGACGTTGGGCCATCCAAACTGATGCGATAAGTAATAGAGTTCGAAGACTGGTGCTCTATATCCATCAAAGCTTTCAAAGTGTCATGGTCCGCCAATATCCCATTTGTCAGTACCAGCAAATCTCCATATTCCAAAGCCTTTTCTACCATTGGAAACAAGCGCCGATGAAATTTCTTGGATTTGAGAATAAATACCTCTCCACCCGTAAATCCAATCTGGAACGGACGACCATTTTGGTACTCAGCAACTTCTTCCAGAGCTTGTTCTAATTCTTTGACTTCCATAGGAATTAAAATTCGACTGTTGGGTCCTCCGCTAACCAGACAATGACCGCATCCTAAATTGCACAAAGTTCCGGGAATGTAAAACCAGATCCAATCCAGTCTTAGCAATGGAATTCGGGCTGGCCTGTCAGGAGGCCGATATTTTGTTGCTTCACGTTGTGCCAATATGTTTAAGCTGTTATCATGACGATGCATTAGATCCAATCTCTCATTAACCAATCTCCAACATCCTGTCCACCGCACG
>JADFPY010000255.1 GCA_022562085.1 candidate division KSB1 bacterium
CCCGTCATTCTCTGGCTTCTGGTCGTGCTGGTGATCCGCCCCGAAGAACGGTATTTAACGAAGGCTTTTGGATCGGTGTACACAGATTATGCCAATCGGGTGAGGAGATGGTTATAGAAGACAAGTCATAACTATATTTTATGCATTAAACGGGAGACTTTCAATGAAACTCAAAAATCTTGCTTTAGCGATATTTATTGCCCTCACCTGTCTTTGGGTCAAAACCCCGGGTACGGCATCTGAAGGCGCAACTGATGCAAAGAAATTCTCACAAAGGCTCGATTCAATTGTCCCAAAACTGCTGCAGGAAAACCTGGTGCCCGGCGCGGCGGTAGCTTTAATCCAAAATGGCGAAGTTGTCTTCAAAAAAGGATACGGCTATTCAGACCTGGAAAAAAAGCAGCCGGTTACACCGCAAACGGGTTTCAACATTGGCTCTATTTCCAAGACAGTGGCTGCCTGGGGCGTCATGCGCCTGGTTGACCAGGGTAAACTGGACCTGGACGTTCCTGTAGAAAAATACCTGAAGCGCTGGCATTTACCTGAATCCGAATTCAATAACGAGGGTGTGACGGTGCGGCGATTGTTGAGCCACACGGCCGGGTTATCGCTGCATGGCTATCCCGGTTTTGGACCGGATGACAACCTGCCTTCTGTGGCGGAGTCATTGTCGGGCAAAACAAACGGCTCCGGAGATGTGCATCTTATCATGGAGCCCGGGACAAAATGGAAATACTCCGGCGGCGGGTACACGATTTCTCAACTGCTGATCGAGGAAGCTACGGGACAGGTTTTTGCAGATTACATGCGCGAGCAGATCCTGAGGCCGCTGGGTATGCTGCGCAGTGATTATCGATTGACTAAAGAAATTCTGGCCGGTTCTTCCGTGGCTTATGACGGCTGGGGTGACCCCACGCCTAATCCGCGTTTTACAGCGGAGGCTGCAGCAGGTCTGCATACAACAGTTGAGGATTTAGCGACATTTGCAGCGGCTGCATTGGCAGGTCCTGATAAACAACTACCTGGGCGCAACATCTTAAAGCCGGAAACCATCGAACTCATGCTCACACCAGCACCGGCATCGAATGGCACCTATGGGCTGGGGTATTCAACAAGGTCGCTGCCAAAGGCAAAAACCAGCAAGGGACACGGCGGTTCGAATCGCGGCTGGCAGGCTTATTTTCAAATTATACCCGAAAGCCGGGAAGGCATTGTCGTGGTCACCAACGGTTCGAACGGTAGGCATGTGCATTGCCAGGTTTTCTCTGCATGGACCGAATGGGTTACCGGCGATAGACCGGAAAGAGGCTGTCGGAAACCTATCCGCATTGCTTTGATTCCGACGATTTTAGATGACGGGGTTGAGGCCGCCCTTAAACAATACCGGGAGCTAAAAGACACAAATCCGGAGGATTACATTTTTTCCGAAGGACAATTGAATAACTTGGGGTATCAACTACTGGGAAAAGAAAGAATCAAAGACGCTATTGAAATTTTCAAACTCAACGTTGCGGCTTTTCCTGAAGCCGCCAATCCTTACGACAGCCTGGGCGAAGGGTACATGAAAAACGGCGACAAAGAGCTGGCAATTAAGAATTACAAGAAATCGTTAGAGCTGAATCCCGATAATACCAATGCTGCGGAAATGCTAAAAAAAATGGAGAATCAATAAATGGAGAAAAAGAGTCTCTATTCAAGCGAGGTCTATGAGGACTGTTTAAACCGAATCGAGCAGTTGACTCCTGAAACTCAGCCGCAATGGGGCACAATGACCGCTGCCCAGATGCTGGCGCATTGCTCCGAAATCCAGGAAGTTACAAACGGAAAAGAGTTGAAAAACACACCCTTTATCGCTAAACTGTTTCGCGGCATGATTCGGAATATGGTGGTTAATGAGAAACCCTATCCGAAGAACACAAAAACTCATCCGCAGTATTTACAAACCAAGGATTGTGATTTTGCCAATGAGAAAAAGCGCCTGCTGGATGCATTGGCACAATTTGTAGCTGGCAAAGAAAAATCTGAATCGATTGAACATCCACTTTTTGGCAAAATGACGATTGAGGAAAAGGGCTGGGGGATGGTTAAGCACCTCGATCCTCATTTGACCCAGAATGTAATGAGCTTGTTTCGGTTTTTGTGAAAAGCATAGAGACCAAAATAGCCAATATGGAGAAAAGAGAAAGGCGCTGACGGTAAATCGTAATCCCGGACGTCCGGGACATCAATCATATATCGTATATCAAGTTCTGAGCTCAAGAATATACGATTTACGATATGCGATCTCCGATTTGCGATCTTTTAAAAAGGATGCTTAACTTCGCAAATCTAAGATCGTTAATCAAAATTATCCACAACTGCGTTGTCGATAAAACAACATGAGGGCCTAATTCACTAAATTCAAAGCTCTACAAATCGGAGGAACTATGAACACCCGCAACAGATTCCTGGTTATTTTTCTCACACTTTTATTTTCAGTGACACTTGCAAACTCGACTCCCGGTTTCGCTCAGGAAGAAGAAACCAAAGCGGCCGAAGAAGACAGCACAAAAAAGGAGAAGAAAGGCCTGCCTCTGGAGCCGGGCCGCACGCTTGAATTCACCGCCGAGGAAGGCTCGTGGATTTCACTGGATGTCAGCCCGGACGGCAAGACCATTGTTTTTGACTTGCTGGGCGACCTCTACTCCATGCCCATAAGCGGAGGCTCTGCAACCCGGCTAACCAGCGGCATGGCCTACGACGTCCAGCCCCGGTTCAGCCCGAACGGTGAAAGAGTTGTTTTTATTTCAGACAGCAGCGGCAGCGAGAACGTCTGGACGCTTGATTTGAAAAGCAAAGAGCGAAACCAGCTCACCAAGGGCAAAACCGACTTTCACCTTTCCCCGGAATGGACGCCCGATGGCAATTACATTGTGGCCTCCAAAGCCACCGCCAGGTTTGGCGCAGCCAAACTCTGGTTGTTCCACCTCGATGGCGGCAGCGGGGTTCAGCTTATTAAAATCAAAAGTGAGAAGGACAAACCCCGCAACCAGCAGTTGAAAACCATTGGCGCGGCCTTTGGTAAAGATGCCCGATATATTTGGTACGCCCAACGCCGCGGCGACTGGCAGTACAACGCGATTTTTCCGCAGTACCAACTGGCCCGCTACGACCGCGATACCGGCAAAAGCACCGTCATGACTTCGCGCTTTGGCTCCGCCATCCGGCCCGCTCTGTCGCCGGACGGCAAACTGCTGGTCTACGCCACCCGCTATGAACACCAAACCGGACTGCGGATTCGCGAGTTAGCCACGGGCGATGAAAAATGGCTCGCCTATCCCGTGCAGCGGGACGACCAGGAAGCCCGGGCAACGATGGACGCTTTTCCCGGATACAGTTTTACCCCCGACTCCCGAAATATCATTATTTCTTACGGCGGCAAAATCTGGCGTGTAGCCGTTGATGGCAGTGAACCCCTAAATATTCCCTTCACCGCCGATGTGAATTTGGCCCTGGGTCCCGAAGTGCGGTTTGACTACAAAATCGATGACGAGCCTAAATTTATTGCCCGACAAATCAGAGAGGCGGTGCCGTCTGCCGATGGTAAAAAAATCGCATTCACCGCGCTCGATAAACTTTGGGTCATGAATTTAAATGGGGCGCCAAAACGCCTGACCAAATCTAATGTTGGCGAACACTACCCGGTCTGGTCACCGGATGGAAAATGGATCGCCTACGTAACCTGGTCAGACGAAGTGGGCGGGCATATTAACAAAGTCAGAGCCACCGGCGGTAATCCAGTTCAGCTCACAAACATGGCCGCAGTTTACCGGCAGTTAGCCTGGTCGCCGGACGGCAGACGCATCGTCGCGATTCGAGCATCAGCCCGCGATCTGCAGGAATCCATCGCCTTTTTTCTGGGCGGGCTTGCTGAGCAGTTTATCTACGTTCCTTCTCAAGGCGGCAGCGTCACCGTTATTGCCCCAACTGAGGGACGAAGGGCGCCGCATTTCACCCAGGATGCAAATCGTATTTATGCATATAGTTCGAGTGACGGTCTTATTTCAATGCGCTGGGACGGCACCGATATCAAGAAACATGTTAAAGTAACCGGTGAAAAGCTTCCCGGTTCAACAGATCCTATTTCAGCAAGTTTGATTTTAAAAGCGCCGACAGGAGATCAAGCCCTGGCCCAGGTAGATAATCATTTATATGCTGTCACCGTCCCATATGTTGGTGGAGACACACCAGCCATCAGTGTGTCAAAGCCGGAGAAGTCGGCCTTTCCTGTCAGAAAGTTAACTGAAATCGGCGGTCAATTTCCGGCCTGGAGCGCAAACGCCAAAAAGATTCACTGGTCGATGGGCAATGCCTTTGTAACCTACGACCTGGAACAGGCGCAGGCATTTGATGACAGTTTGGAAGCGGCGGCAAAAGCGGACACCACAAGTGAAGAGGAGGAGGAAAAAAAGAAGGACAAGAAAGATAAACCCAAGTACAAACCGGATGAACAACGAATTGAAATTATGGCAACCCGGGATATTCCCAGGGGCGATCTGGTTCTAAGAGGCGCGCGGGTTATTACCATGAAGAATCATGAGATTATTGAAGATGCGGATATTTTGATTAAGAATCATCGCATAGAAGCCGTTGGTGAGCGCGGCGAGGTTGAGGTACCGGAAGGCGCCAAAATAATAGAAGTTTCGGGCAAAACTATCATCCCCGGTTTCGTCGATACGCACGCGCACATGAGGCCTTCCCGGAATGTGCATAACACTCAAGTCTGGACCTATCTGGCAAATCTTGCGTATGGCGTGACCACCACCCGCGATCCCCAAACCGGAACCACCGATGTCCTTTCTTACGCAGACCTTGTCGAGACCGGCAACATGATCGGGCCGCGTATTTATTCAACCGGACCAGGGGTATTTTGGCGGGAGCCCATCAAGGATTTGGATCACGCCCGAAATGTGCTGCGGCGCTACAGCGATTACTACGATACCAAGACTTTTAAAATGTACATGAGCGGCAACCGGCAGCAGCGGCAATGGCTTATTATGGCGGCAAAAGAACTGGAGCTGATGCCGACAACCGAAGGCGGCCTGGATTTTAAGCTTAATCTGACTCATGCAATTGACGGCTATTCCGGACTGGAACATGCGTTGCCAATCACGCCAATTTACAGCGACATTGTAAAGCTTTTTGTAAAATCCGGTATCACATACTCACCGACTCTGCTTGTTTCTTACGGGGGTCCTTTTGCCGAAAATTATTACTACGCTACCGAAAACGTCTTTGGGGATGCGAAACTCCGACATTTTACTCCGCATACGGAACTGGCATCAAAATCGTTGCGTAGAGGCAGCCGGCCGGGTTCGGCTGGCTGGTTCCACCGGAATGAACATGTCTTTGACAAACACGCAAAGTTCGTTGCAGATTTAATTGCTGCCGGAGGACGTGCCGGAGTAGGCGCTCACGGCCAGCTTCAGGGACTTGGTTACCATTGGGAACTTTGGTCGATCCAATCGGGCGGGCTGTCCGAACATGACGCCCTGCGGGTGGCCACCATTTATGGCGCAGAAGCAATTGGCTTTGGTAACGACCTCGGTTCAATTGAACCCGGTAAATTAGCCGATTTGATAATTCTAAACCAAAATCCCCTGGAAAATATTCGCAACACAAATAGTGTAAAATACGTGATGAAAAACGGCCGGCTTTACAACGGAGACACTTTAGATGAAGTCTGGCCTCGCCAGCAAGCGCTACCGAAACCCTATTGGCAAGACAGGGCGCCAAATACCAAGGCCGGTATAAAATGAAAATTTTTTATTTTTTCCTTGTATTATTGGGTCAGATTGCTTTAAATTGCAGATATTTCCATTCGGAAGTATAAAAAGGCCCCAAACTAATTTAACTCATTTGAAGGGAGGACGCTATGATTGGTTTATTACTTTTCTTGGTTCTCGGTCTTGCTGCCGGCTGGTTGGCCGGTAAAATTATGGGGAAAGGTTTCGGGTTAATTGGAAATCTCGTTATCGGTGTTGTCGGCGCTTTTCTCGGCTCTTTCCTCTATAATAAAATTACTAGCTCTGCAGTGGCCTGGGGTGAATTCAGTCTCATGGGTCTTGTAACAGCCGTGGTAGGCGCAATGCTGCTTTTATGGGTGGTAAGTCTCGTTAAAAAGAGCTCATCATAAAAAAATAAAAGGCAATGAAGTATCTTTAGTTTCGACTATGTTTTATCAAATGACCATCTGAATCAGTTCGGATGATCGTTTGGGGCCTTTTTTATTTTTTTAAACTTTGTACGAAATTAGAGCAATCGTAAATATTTGAGCCAGTCTATTTTTTTAGTTTACCCGCAACTTTTTTATAAAGATTTTTTAAATCTTCGTTTGTTAAGCCTTTACCAGCTTCGTAGTACCCAATATTAAACCCAAAAAGCAGTACAATCAATCCGCACAAGTATTCTAATCCAGTCATCTTTACAACCTTATCAATTTTAATCGAATTTCCGTTGCTGTTTATAAATTCAATCGGCAATAATTGATCCTTGTTTAATATTCTTTTCATTTAATAAGTAGATTCTTTTTGCCTGGTAAATCTCTCTCTTAATCTTGAGCATTTATACGAATCTCCTAAAATAATGATTCAGGGGAACAGGAGAGAATTCACCTTAAGACACAATGAGTGAAA
>JADFPY010000256.1 GCA_022562085.1 candidate division KSB1 bacterium
CTTTCCATAAATCTTCAAATTGATTTAACGCAAAATCAACATCACCACGGTTTTTCAGTTCAACATTGAATTCACGGTTGGCAATCAAACCACTTTCGGAAAAATTACTTGAGCCGGTTATGACCGAACCAAATGATACCTGGTCTTCAGTGTATCTTGATATATAAACTTTTGCGTGGATATTTCCACTTGGGTAAGCACGGAATTCAAGTTTTTTTCCGTTTCCACCCTTTGTTTTATCTTCTTCCGGGTTAATACAATCTGTTGTTAAATATTCAATGAATTTTTTGATTCCGAATTCAGTATTGTATTCATCGCTGGAAGCGTCAATTTCTGTTACGACTGCCTCCATTGCTGCATTGCGAGTATCTTTATGGGAATTGAAATCTAAATTGGTTTGAGTTCGAACTGTATCAATCAGTTCAAAAGTTTTACGATCAACATTGAGACCCACAAGTATTCTGATTTTTTCCACACTTTCTAAACTATCGGCTAATTGATAAAATCCACTGGTGCGGAAATACCCAACCAATACATCGAAAAACTGAACTGCTCGCAGGGTGCTTTTGAACCTGTCAACTAATGCTGCTCCGGGTTCGTTTGTGAAGAATGTTAAATCTGTGCTCATTATAAATCATTGAAGCGGTTTGACTGTTAAGGATTCATGTGAAACGCAGCACTCAATCTGCCACAGGTCGCGTTTTCACTAAAAGTTCATACTAATGGTAAAAATTAGGAACGAACCTCTTTTTTAACAGATATATGTGAATTGCACCTTAATTATCACTTTGTTGAGAATGCTGAATCCCTATTTATCGTTGTAAATGAGGTATCTGAGCTTGACAATTCTTTCGTTGACACATCATCTGAAAGCTTTTCCGGCTCTCGATAAGAACTTTTTGCGCCTCCGGTAATTAAGGCAGTAATAAGAATGATTGCTCCAAATGCCATAAAAAATAGACCCGGACCGGTTCCCGAAAAAACAACTTTGTATAGTTGGGATTCCGTCTCCAATTTTGCACTTCCTTTGTCAATTCCAAATCTATATAGCTTATAACCGAGATAGGATAATATAATCGCACCAATAACAATTAAAAGCCTCTCAGCTCCTCGTAACAGTATCGCTTCATCCATCTTTAGCTCCTCCTGTTGTAATTAAAGGAGAACAGTAGTTTACTCGGTGGAAAAAAGTCTCATAAAATGTAAAGAAATTCTTACATAAGTGCAATAAGAATTAGTATCAAGGCGTCATTATCTCATTCCAGAGTTCTCGATATATTTGGGAAAAAGAAATGGTTTAGGGTGCAGTCCGTCAAACAACGACCGATGAAAGCGGCGCTGTCTGAGCAAAGATAGATGATGGCCTTGGCAATTTCTTCCGGTTTACCGAGGCGGCCAAGAGGGACACGCTTCTCAAGCTCCCCCTCTAGTTCCCCTCGAAGCTTCATTGCTGTTTCGGCCATTGGCGTCAAGGTGTATCCCGGGCAAACAGCGTTGATGCGAATTCCTTTGCGGGCATATTCAATGGCCGCGCTCTTGGTCAATCCAACCACGCCATGTTTGCTGGCAGCATAGGCCGAATTTCTTGGGAAACCGGTGATTCCGGCGATTGAAGCCATGTTGACGATGACGCCGTTGTTCTGTTTTGCCATCTGCTGCAGCTCATATTTCATGCAAAGAAACACACCGGTGAGATTGATGTCTATCAGACGGCGCCAGTCCTCCTCCGAATAATCGCCGGTGCGGGCTTCGGCACTGAGAGCGCCGGCGTTGTTGACGGCGAAATCCAGACTGCCAAATTTCTCAACCGACTCTACCACTATTTTCTTTACGTCCTGCGAGTGGGTGACGTCGGCCTTTACAAACAAAGCATCGCCGCCGGCTTTTGTCAGCATTTCCACTGTTTCGTTGCCGGCTGTTTCATCGATGTCAGAGACAACCACATTTGTACCCAATCCGGAAAATTCCAGGGCTGTCTCTCTACCGATTCCAGAGCCTCCGCCGGTAATGAGTGCGGTTTTGTCTTGAAACTCTTTTTCTTTTTTCAGAAGATTTTTTTATTTATAGGGTTAGTGGCAGTTCATCTTTTGCGCTCTTCGCTTTTCCGCTTTCACACATTCATTCCTCCATCCACCACATAAACCCCGCCCGTCATGTGCGCTGAGGCCTCGGAGGCCAGGAAGACAGCCAGTCCGGCCAAATCTTCCGGCAGGCCGATTCGCTTCAGCGGCGTCTCGTGCATAACTTTCTTCATGACTTTTTTATCGCTCCAGAGCGCCTCGCTCAACTTGGTTTTGATTAACCCGGGACAAACCGTGTGCACGCGAATTCCCGCCGTCCCGAGCTCCTTGGCCAGAATTTTTGATAAATGAATCAGAGCGGCTTTACTGACACTGTAAATCCCGATTCCCTGCCAGGGCGTTAAACCTGCGGTACTGGAGATGTTGATGATGCTGCCGCCGCCGCGCTCTTTCATGATTGGATAGCACAACTTCGCCAGTTCAAAAGGGCCTTTTAAATTCACATCGATTGTTTTGTCAAAACTTCCTGTGTCGGTCTTCAGAATCGGCCCGTAAACCGGATTAATCGCCGCGTTGTTCACAATAATATCAACGCCGGCATAAACATCAATTGTTTTTTTAACGAGGGCTTGAATATCATCAAATTTGCCCATGTTGCAGGCGATGCCGGTGGCAGAAAAGCCGTCCTTGCTGAAAGCCAGGGCAACTTCATCGACCGCCTCCTGCTTGCGGCTGCTCACCACCACTTTTGCGCCGGCCTCCGCCAGTCCGCGCGCCATGGCTTCGCCGATGCCTCTGCTGGCGCCGGTGATGATGGCGACTTTGCCATTTAAGTCAAACTTGTTTTTCATAGACATATTTGTCCTCAAAATTAGGTTTCTATTGAGACGGGGTATATAAAACTTAAAAGAAGCGGGCTGCTTAGTCCGAAGGCGTCTCACCGATTATTTCGGTGCACGGAACTGCATTCAGAAATCGTTCGGTGGGACGCCTCAGGTTAATTATTGGGTCAATCACTAGTTATTTCTCCCCACGGTAACACAGCCGCTCTCTAACTGTCGAATTCCATGGACAGTAATAAAATCCTTCGTCACTTTCTCCATCACGTAATGATTCCACCATCAACGGAGAGTACGGCACCGGTAATAAAAGAAGCTTCATCAGAGGCAAGAAAGAGATAGGCATTGGCAATATCCTGGGGTTTGCCCATTCTTCCTATGGGTGTCTTTTCTACCATTATTTTGATTACTTTTTCCGGTACACTCTGAAGAATATCTGTGGCGATAAAACCCGGAGCTACGGCGTTAACCCGAATTCCTTTTTTGCCCAATTCACGCGCCCAGGTTTTGGTCATGCCAATCACCCCCGCCTTTGTAGCGACGTAATTCGATTGGCCAAAATTGCCGTACAATCCGACGACCGAACTGGCATTCAAAATGACACCGCCGCTTTTATGCGTTTCCATCACTTTCGCTACTGCCTGACCGCAAAGAAATACGCCTTTTAAGTTGATATCAATGACCCGCTGCCACTGCTCCAAATCCATTTTTACCAGTCTGGCGTCGGCGACAATACCAGCATTGTTAACCAGAACATCGATTTTGCCGTAAGTCTTGACAGTGTTTTCAACCATTCGAACGACATCTTCAGTTTCCGCTACATTTACCATCTCAAAAGTGGCGATGCCGTCGGATTGCAAAATTTCATCGACAACTTTTCTTCCGGCATCTTCGTTGATGTCAGCCACGACCACTTTGGCGCCTTCGCGTGAGAAAGTTAGCGCCGTTTGCTTGCCGATACCATTTCCAGCCCCCGTGATGAGGGCTACTTTGTTTTGAAGCCGCATAAATTCTATCCTCTTTCTCCTATCAATATCCTTTTTTTTTGTCCAGCCGTTTAACTGTTGTAACTTCAAAATCCGATGCTGTGGCTATTTTTTCCAAGTATTCATCTGCTGTGGGTAGATGGGCTTTATCCCGTTTCCACTGACCGAGGAAGCTTTTATCTGCCGGGAACTCCTTGAGGTGGAATTCACGCATGGCTATCAGACACCCACAAATGGTTTTGAGCCGGGCTTTTTCGGGTCCGCTTGCTGTTTGATCCAGCCACGCGACCCAGGAGTTCACTGTGACCAAACTTCAGATAGCCGAGTCCAAAGTCTTCAATGAGACCATTTTGAATGTCGTCCATTCCCAGCCCTCCTCATTGCTTTAGACGTGAAACTCGTTCCAATCAAAATTTATTGCTGCATTAGAAAACCTTTATGTTTAAAGGACGAAATAGAAAAAATAGGGAGTAAATTAGAGCATTAAAGAAGTTAAATACAAAGTGACGTACATTTTCGTTTGCTACCTTTCGCATTGATTTGAACAAACGTTACTTTATTGACGGCCTTTGACCAGCGCATCGACCACTGTCGGATCTGCAAGGGTCGAGGTATCGCCCAGGTTGCTAACGTCTCCCTCGGCGATTTTTCTCAGGATTCGCCGCATGATTTTTCCGGAACGGGTTTTTGGAAGAGCGGGAGTGAATTGAATTTTTTCCGGAGTCGCGTGCGGCCCGATTATTTTTCTTACAGAATTTTTGATGTCGTTTGTGACCTCGTCGCTCTCGGATTTTCCCGTCATAAGCGTTACGTACGCATAAATCGCTTCACCTTTGATCTCATGTGGAAAACCGACCACAGCGGCCTCCGCCACGCCATCTGCCTGGCCAATCGCGCCCTCGACTTCAGCGCTGCCGATTAGGTGACCTGAAACATTTAACACGTCGTCAATGCGGCCGGTGATCCAGTAGTAGCCGTCTTCATCCCGGCGTGCGCCGTCTCCGGTTAGATAATAACCGGGGAAGCGATCAAAATAAATTTGCCGAAAGCGTTCATGGTCACCGTAAATCGTCCGCATTAAAGAAGGCCAGGCTGCTTTAATTGCGAGATACCCCCGGGCCGGCCCCTCAAGTTCTTTGCCGGATTCATCTAAAATGACCGGCTGTATGCCAAAAAAAGGCAGGGTGGCGGATCCGGGTTTGGTCGGCGTTGCCGCCGGAAGCGGGGTGATTAAAATGCCCCCGGTTTCCGTTTGCCACCAGGTGTCAACAATCGGGCACTGTTTGTTGCCGATGACCTGGAAGTACCAGAGCCACTCCGGCTGTTTGATCGGCTCCCCAACGGTCCCTAAAACTCGAAGGGAGGACAAATCGTATTTGTTGGGCCAGGAGTCGCCTTCTTTCATTAGTGCCCGAATCGCGGTGGGCGCGGTGTAGAAAATATTGACTTTGTGTTTTTCAATGACCTGCCAGAATCTGCCAAAGTCCGGGTAGGTCGGCACGCCCTCGAACATGATTGAAGTTGCGCGATTCGCCATTGGCCCATAGACAATATACGAATGCCCGGTCACCCAGCCAATATCGGCGCCGCACCAGTAAATGTCGCCTTGGTGATAATCAAAAATCATCTCGTGGCTAAATGCAGTGTAAAGAAGATAGCCGGCGGTGGTATGGAGCACGCCCTTTGGTTTGCCGGTCGAGCCGGAAGTATAAAGAATGTAAAGCGGATCTTCTGCGTCCATTTCTTCGGGCGGGCAATTCGCGTCTGCGTTTTTCATGACTTCGTGCCACCAGAGGTCGCGGCCGTTTTGCATATTGACTTCCTGCCCGGTTCGTTTAACCACGACAATTTTTTTGATCGACGGGCAATCTTTCACGGCTTCG
The DNA here is from genome assembly GCA_022562085.1 of candidate division KSB1 bacterium. Classification (NCBI taxonomy): domain Bacteria; kingdom Pseudomonadati; species Candidatus Zhuqueibacterota bacterium. Next base: position 5,730 of record JADFPY010000256.1, read on the forward strand.
TCTGCATTTGCCTTCATGGGGATGTCGTTTTTTGCACCCCGAAAGCCGGTGTCTTGTGTAACGAGAAGTTCGCAGGTGGAGTCATTTATTCTGTTTTTAAGTGAGTCGGCGCTGAATGCTCCAAAAACCACTGAATGAACCGCACCGATACGAGTACAGGCCAACATTGCCATCGGCAGTTCGGGAATCATTTGCATGTATATACAAACACGGTCGCCTTTCTTTACGCCGTTTGCCTTTAAAACATTTGCGAATTTTTGGACGTTTTCTAAAAGCTCTGCATAAGTAAATGTCCTGGTCACATCCGGATCGTTGCTTTCCCAGATTAGGGCAGTCTGTTCGCCGTGTCCGGCTAAGACGTGTCTGTCCAGACAATTATAACTGACGTTTAATTTTCCGCCTTCAAACCACTTGATATTTGCTGTGACAAAATCAAAGCTGAAAACGTTGTTCCATTTTTTATACCAGTGCAGCCTTTCCGCAATGCGGCTCCAGAATTTTTCCGGCTCTTCAACAGATTCTTTATACATTTCGCGGTACTGTTCGAGCGATTTCACATGAGCTTTTTGAGATAAATTTTGATTAGGATGGAATACTAGGTCGTCGCCCATCGGAGTTCTCCTAAATAGAGTTGTAGTGTGTGTTTCAGGTTCGTTTAAGATCGAAATTTTTATAGAGGGAAGCAAGATTTTTTTTATCTTGACCGATTATTGAAAAGATGTTTAAAGAGGTGTTGTCTGCTGTGAGTAAATATTAGGTAGGGAACGGTCGCGACCGTTCCCTGCACATTGTGGTTCTGAGCAAAAAAAGCCGGGCCAAACAGCACCCGGCTATACCGAAGGGAGATTTTTATTTTAGGCGGCCACTTCCTCGGCAAACTGCTCTTCCTCAGTTGAGCCTTTCAAAGCGGTGGTCGAGGCCTGGCC
>JADFPY010000257.1 GCA_022562085.1 candidate division KSB1 bacterium
GCCCGAGTAGTCGGGCATCCATTACCTGCACTAAGTTGTTGATTTGGTGTGGATTCCCGCTCCCCGCCTTCGCGAGGACAGGCTTCGCGGGAATGACGACTTTTATGGTTTGTGAATTAATCAGGTTATATATTTTAAAAATACCATTAAAAGTCATTTTGAGAGAAGCGAAAAATATTTTTAAATACTCAACATTCCACCCGCAAAAAAGATTTTTCGCTTTGTGCTGTTCAGAATGACATTTAAAGTCGATTTGCTTGGACAGACACTTTAAAAATTAAATCCGCATAAAAATAACGTAATAAACACTAAAAATCAACCCCCTCAGATTTGATTAAATTTTCTACTTTTCCCTTGCATTTTCTAAAGTGATTGTCTATAATTTTGCACGCCATATATTTATTTTTTAAAGTTACGGAGGAATTCATGCCCTTAGAAAAACAATTATCCGTTTTTGTTCAAAATAAGGTAGGAAGCTTAGGAGAGCTTTCCATAGCCCTTGCCAAAGCAAACATCAACATCAAAGCCCTCTCAATCGTGGATGACCTCGATTGGGGAATTGTTAGACTAATCGTGGACGAACCGGAAAAGGCAAAAGAGATTCTCCATAAATTAGGTTTGATGTATGGGGAAGGACAGGTCGTAACGGTTATGTTAGAAAATCACCCCGGCGCCTTGGCCGAGTTAGCCGACAAACTTGGGAAAAAGAAAATAAATATAGAACAGGCTTTTCTCACTACAGCCGGCGACGTAAGTTTGATCGTTTTATCTACGACAGATGATAAAAAAGCAAGTTCTGTGTTAGGCTAACTATTCTTTGGCAATAAGGAAAAAAAAGTGATGGAATCACCTGACCCAAAAATTCTGAAAGAAATTCAACAGCGGTTGGAAAAAGGCGAGCATCTGTGGAGAATCATCGATGGGTACGACTTGACCACCGACCAAAAACTGGAAGTCCTGAGATTATTTGACGATCAAAAGTGGGATTAACCTGGCACTGAAGTGTCAACCACGTGCACTTTCTTTCTAAACACGACCTCATCCGATCTCAAAAAATCATAGAGTTGCTCGGGTGGAAGCGGCCGCTGAAATAAAACCCTTGCATCTCCTCACATTCTACCGATTCCAAAAATTCAATTTGTTCTCTCGTCTCAACACCTTCGGCGATCACACTCATTCGCAAACTCCGGGCTAACCCACAGTCGCGGTCTCCAGCGGCATGGCCTTTATTATCATTGATTCGCTTGAAGCCATCGACGTCGACAAGTAAAACCGCTGCACATTTCGAATACCGCTATGCATGAAAGAGCGCCTGCTGCAAACGGTCGTAAAATAACTGCAGATTGGGTAAGCTGGTCAACGTGTCTTGGTAAGCTAAATGCTGCTCAAGTTTTCTGGCTTTTTCAATCAAGGTTATAGAAATAAAAATTTATACCGTGTCGTCGATTCTCCAAATAAAACCGTCTCTTCCTTCGTTGCGGCAACCTTGAATAGAGCTATTTGTCTTACACTCGGAATCAGTTAGGGAGGAATAATCGTTTTTTTACTTTAAGGAGATCTGTCACCGTTTCCGCATTTAGCGGCCGACTGAAATAAAAGCCTTGAATCTCGTCGCATTGCAAAGATTGTAAGAATGCAATCTGCTCTGATTTTTCAACACCTTCAGCAATGACTTTTAATTCCATGCTATGTGCCAGAACGACAATTGCCGTTGAAATCGCCGTATCGTCACGGTCTGACGGAATGCCGTTCACGAAAGTTCGATCAATCTTAAGTATATCTATCGGAAAACGTTTCAAATAACTCAGCGATGAATAACCTGTACCGAAGTCATCCAATGAAAGAAGAACGCCCATCTTTTTAAGCGCTTGCAGAATTTCGACCGTTGTTTCAATATTGTGCATCACTTCGTTTTCGGTAATTTCCAAGCATAAATTCTTGGGCTGTACCGCGGAGTCATTCAGAATTTGAGCAACCTTTTCAGTAAGATTCTTTTGGCGGAATTGACGAGTTGATAAATTGACCGCTACTCTAATATTGGCAATGCCCTCCCTCTCCCAGTTTTTAATTTGCCGACAGGCGGTCTTCATCATCCATTCATCTATTTCCAAAATGACGCCGGTCTCTTCGGCCAGTGGAATGAACTTATCTGGCGGCACCAAACCGAACTTCTGATGCTGCCAGCGAACCAGCGCCTCAACTCCGGTTATTTCTCCAGTCCGTAAGTCCACCTGAGGCTGGTAATAAGCCACAAGTTCCTCATTTTCAACCGCTTTGCGCAGGCTATTTTCAAGAGTCAGGCGTTCGAAGAATTTTGCATCCATCGAGAGATTATAAACCTGATAATTATTTTTACCCTGCCCCTTGGCTCGATACATGGCGATATCTGCTTTTCTGATCAAGCTCTCGATGTCAGAACCGTCATCCGGATAAATGCTAATTCCGACACTTGCCGTTACGAACAATTCATGTTCTTCGATTTTATAAGGCTGGGAAATCACTTTGAGAATTTTTTGGGCAACGTCCTTGGCATCTTGAGCATGATTAATTTCTAAAAGTACGATGGTAAATTCGTCACCGCCTAAACGGGCGACGGTATCCACCTGCCGAACAGTCGTTTTTAATCTCTTTGCAACAGATTTCAACAATAAGTCGCCGATTCCGTGACCCAGAGTATCGTTAATGCGTTTAAAACCATCCAAATCGAGAAAGAGCAGTGCTGCCAGTTTTCCAGAGCGCTTTGACTGCGCCAACGCTTGCTGCAAACGATCATGAAGCAGGTGACGATTGGGCAGTATGGTTAAGGCGTCGTGATAAGCAAGGTGTCGTTGCAAACGTTTAGATTCTTCCAGTTGCTCGAGCAGGCGGTTTCTTTCAATGGCATAACGAATTGAGCGTTCTAACGTGCTACGATCGATCTGACCTTTTACAAGATAATCTTGGGCTCCTGACTGAAGAGCTTGGGAAGCAAGCTCGTTATCATCTTGTTCTGTCAAAACAATGATCGGTGTATTAGAAGCTTGACTCTCAACTTCGTAAATCGTGTCTAAACCGGTGCAATCCGGCAGATTCAGATCTATTAGAATAACATCAAAGTTATCCTGTTCAAGGTGTTCAACGCAATCCTTAATTCGAACAACATGGTTGAGTTCGTAGGAAATCTCGGTCTCTTCTGCGAAGATTTCGCTGAGATAATCTTCGTAAAAAAGGTCGTCTTCAACTAAGAGAATTTTTATCGGTTCATTAAGCATGCTGGAACGATTGGTTTACATCTAAATAAAACAAAACTGTGTCATTCCCACCAAGACAGATCTTCGCAGGCATAACAGGGGTCGTTTGGATTGAGCCAATGGGTCACGCCGCGGCCTCAACACTTTCCACATCTACCACGATCGGTTCCTGCCCACTTCCATCCATCTGCCAACCTGACTTTAGTAATTCGGTTAACTCACCCGAGGGCACCGGGCGACTAATCAAATATCCTTGCACTTCGTCACATCCGGGTATTAACAAGAATGACAGCTGCTCTTTGGTTTCAACTCCTTCCGCAATGACTTTCAAATCGAGACTGTGAGCTAAAGCTGTGATACCTTTGGTAATCGTTCTGTCTTCCTCATTTTCATTGAGACCCTTCACAAAAGACCGATCGATTTTTAGCATATCCTTTGGCAAACGCTTCAGACAACTCAAAGAAGAGGTGCCGGTACCAAATTGATGCAGGGCAATCTGGACGCCTATATCCTTGAATTTTTTTAATCTTTCAACAGTTTTTTCCACATTCTGCATAGCATCATTTTCGGTTATTTCAAGAACAAGGTATTTTGCTTCTAAGCCAGTTTCCTCTAAAATTCGATTTAAAGTCTGCTGGACTTCCGGTTCACGGAACGTGCGGTCGGACAAATTCACTGACACCCGAATGGCCGGCAGTCCTTCATCCTGCCAACGCTTATTTTGAGCGCAAGCCTGCCGCAGCATCCACTCATCAATTTGTAAAATCAAGCCGGTCTCTTCCGCCAACGGCATGAATTGAGATGGCGGGATCAAACCCAAGTTCGGATGACGCCAGCGCACAAAAGCCTCGACTCCAGCAATTTTTTTTGTGTTCAGATTTACCTGGGGCTGATAAAACGCCTCAAGCTCATCGCCTTCAATAGCCTTTTTCAAACTATTAACTCGAGTTACATGCTCCAGGTAATTCACATCCATTGAGGGATCATAGCACCTGAAGCTGTTCTTGCCGTCTTTTTTGGCGCGGTACATCGCGGTGTCCGCATTCTTCAGCAGATCTTCAACATCCGTCGCATCGGAGGGATAGAGACAGATGCCGATGCTGGTGGTTACAAAAAGATCATATTCCTCGGCCTGAAAGGGCTGTGAAATTGATTCCAATATTTTGTGCGCGACTTTAATCGCATCTTGTTCTTGAGAAATTCTGTTCAGAATAATTGTAAATTCGTCCCCGCCCCAACGGGATACCGTGTCGCTTTGACGGAGACATTTTTTCAGACGTTCGGCGGCCATTTTTAATAAATAATCACCGGTACTGTGGCCCAGCTTATCATTAATAGCTTTAAAACCATCCAGGTCGAGGAACAGAATTGCAAAGACGTTCTTGTGCCTTTTCGAATGTAATATCGCCTGATGCAAGCGGTCATAAAATAGTTGTCGGTTGGGAAGTTTGGTGAGGTTATCGCGATAGGCTAAAAACCGCTCGGCCACCCGTGCAGCTTTCAATTCGCGCAAAAGCTGATGCCGCTCGAGAGCGTGACGAATCGAGCGAATGAGGAGTTGCTGCTCAAATTGTCCTTTAACCAGATAATCCTGCGCCCCTGCCTTAACTGCTTGAGTCGCAAGGTCATCATCCTCGTTTGCGGTTAAAACAATAATAGGGATTTCAGGCCAGGTCGTGTTTATTTGTTCAAAGGTCTCAAAACCGTGACTGTCCTGAAGGCTCAGATCTACCAGGATAATATCAAACTTATTCTCGGATAAAAGCTTAAGACCGTCTTCCAATCGTTGGACGTTTTCTAATTTTATGTTGGCGGATTTGTCTTCGGCGATGTATTCTCGAAGCAGAGCAAAATCGCCCGGGTCATCTTCGAAAAGGAGCATTTTGATAGGACTGTCATGCATGAGTCGGCAGCCTTACAACTGTAAACCAAAAATTTTCGATGGCTTGAATGACCTCTGTGTACTGTTCTAACCCAACTGGTTTGGTCACATAGCAATTGCAGCCAAGTCGGGACGCACTGCATTGGCGTAACCACTCTGTTTCCGTAAATAGCCAAAGGCCTCAACCCCGTCATTTACGACCGTTAGGTTCATCTTTAATTTGGATTCTACTAAGGCTTCCCGGGTTAATTCCACATCCCCTGTATCAGCCTCAACTAAGAGGACTTCAATGGCTGAAAGTGTCATATAGGTTCAGACGAAGCCATTTCGGCTGAGTCCGCCCAGGGAAAGGGTGTTGCTTGAGACCCAAAATCAACACCTAATAAATTAAGCAGAAAAGGCAACGCGCAAATTGCAGCGACCGTCCAAATAAATGATTTTGGAAACTCACTATCAGCAAACTTTAATTGGGACATTTCCATTTAAAATCTAAGTTTCTTAAAAAAATAATCTACACAAGATATAAATCGCAACTAAAATGCCTAATTAAAAAACATATACATAAATTATAGAATCTCAATATTACTCGTTTGGAATGGTAAAATGAATTTGTGCCATAAAACCATAATCCCTTTATGATCGAGATTGAAAAATTCAGGAATTGAAACCCTACAAACTGGTTATCGTCTTTTTTTGAAAGAAAATGAGATGGGTTTTAATAAACTTTAGTAAGATTTAGAAAAGGCCGCAGGTAGGAAAAAGTTTGAAAATACAGGTTTAATAAAAGGCCTATCCAAACCTTATAAGGGAAGAAACAACTAGGCTCTTATTAAGAAAGGAAAATTATCCGGTAAATTCCTCCATCTTTTTTGCCAGTTCAAAATCCCAGGTACTGATGCCCCCCAGATCGTGCGTGGATAAGTCAACTGTGACCTTGTTGTAAACGTTGAACCATTCCGGATGGTGATTCATGGCTTCGGCTGCTAAAGCTGTTTTGGTCATAAATCCGAATGCTTCCACAAAAGATTGAAATTGGAAATTTTTGTGCAGTTTTCCGTTCTCAATATTCCAGCCGGATAATTGCGCAAGATTTTCTTGAATTTCCGAATCACTGAGTTTTTTTCTTTCGGTCATTTTTAAATTCCTTAAATCATAAGACCTTGCAGGTTTTAAAACCTGCAGGGTCTGGTGCAGTAGCGGTGCAGGGACTCGAACCCCGGACACGTGGATTATGATTCCACTGCTCTAGCCGACTGAGCTACACCGCCAGGTTATTGTATTAATATAAATTAAATATTCTATATGTTTAGCATGAAAAACCAAATTTCACAATTTTTTCACAATCACTTTTTTGATTTCTACGATAGAAGCCGATCAATATTTTTGGTTCGCGTTAACGGAGTCTTCCAACTCTTCTGTAGCGGCTTGACGTATTCAATATACCAATCCGCGAATTCAGAAAAAGTAGGATCCTTCAGTACTCCAGAAACCTTACCAACCTGGGCAAG
>JADFPY010000258.1 GCA_022562085.1 candidate division KSB1 bacterium
CTTGATAAGGTTAAACTGATTTCTAATCTCGATAAGGGTATTGTTTATCGGAGTTGCAGATAACATTAGAACTTTAACATCGTCGTTTTTCTTTAATATCTCTTCGACAAAAAATTGATATCGCTTCGACTTTCCGTTTCTTAGATGGTGGCTTTCATCAATAACAAATAGTTTTGGTTTGTCATCAACGAACAAGGTATCTGCTCTTTCTATTCTATACCCTTCTTTATCCATTCTCTCTGGATCCAGGTCCGTATGATAGCGGATGAAAAACTCCAACTGATCTTTTTCAAATTTTGAATTTTGATGCCGAGAATACCTGTTCCAGTTATATTGAAGCTTTTTAGGGCAAATCAAGATGATCTCTCGCCCCTGTAATTGAAAAAACTTCATAACTGCAAGAGCACTCCATGTTTTGCCCAAACCAACAGCATCTGCTAAAATAGCCCCGTCAAATTTCTGATGCATTTTTATTAAACTTAAGAATCCTTTTTGCTGAATATCATATAGAGTATTGTATATGACTGTGTTTTCTAAGCGCCCAACTTGCCTATTGAATTCCGGATTATCCTGTTCTGCAAGAAGCTGATTGCCGAAAAGTTCAAAAAGCACTTTATAATAAAGCTGTTTTGGGGTGTACTTGATAAATATTTGTTCAATCGCTTCAATTAAATATTCTTTAAACGGTGTAGTATGTTTCTTTCCCTTTTCATCTACAATTGTCTTTGTATGATGTGCTTCTTTGCTTTGCCATAATTCACTAAACCACTTGCATAATTCCTGATACTGATTGTTATTGCCAGTTTCGGCAATATTAAGCTCTACATTGTTTGTTTCTTTTAAGCCTATTCCTGCTTCTGTTAAATTAGAACTTCCGGAAATAAAGTATTTGTGCCTGGCATCTGTCTCTGGGTTAAAAAGATAAACCTTTGCATGGCAGAAGTTAGGCTCAAGTGTTTGTACTTTGACCTTTTCCTGTTTTAAAAATTCAACTGCTTCCTTTGCTACTGCACTCAATTCAAGTGCAGCCTCTATTGTGATATTTTCACTCAGCAAATCAATTGTACGGTCTTGTATTATGTCAATATTTACTATGTCACCAAGAACCATTTTAAATTCTTTAATCTTATCGTTTATCTGGCGGGAAAGAAATGCAAGTGCCCCAACTGTGAAATACCCGGTAACAACATCTATTTTGCCGGAGTCAGTGTATTCTTTGAGCCACTCGTAAACTTTTTGGTTTTCATTTTTGTTGTCTAGTATCATGTCTTTCCTTTAATTTAACTATCCGTTTAGCTTTGCCCACTTGCACATAACATATCAAAATATGGAAAATTTTCCATATATCGCCCTTTTTAGCCTGGACTTTTTCTGTCGATCAGCATATTAAAACTGAAAATGGAAAATTCCAGCAATACTTTCCATGTACTAATACGAATGGCTAGTTGAAAAAATTATTTCCCCCGAAATGCGCCGAACGCACCGAAATTCACCGAATTAGTGGTTATAGCTTTAGGACTGATGTGCATTTTGCAGTCATTTTCAAGAATACTAAAATATCATACTTTCGGTGACCCTCGGCGACTTCGGCGTGATTCGGTGGGAAAATTATTTTGCCGCGATTCAACTTAACGGGTCATTCATATTTTTAATTAAACAGGTTAACCCCGATAATTCATGAATTACATTTTAGGCTCGACCCCAAAAGCAGAGTGTAGTCGATTTACGCACTGAGTGAATTATCGGGGTTAATCATTTTGACTACAATTATTTGTCCTTGAAAATTTTGTCCATTAACCTGCATTATTCATGAACCTGCGTTTTAGGTATGAAACAACAATAGAAACCTGTCAAAAGTAGAGATGACATAGTTTGTAGTTCACGCTTTAGCGTGCTCATTGGCAGCCTAAAGGCTGTACTACGAACATACCTCATGAGAATTCATGAATAATGCAAATTAAGCAACGATTTTATGATTAAGGTACTAAAACTTTCTCATTGCAAATGGGAATAATCCTGCCTACATTCATGTTCACACATGCATACTCATGCATATATTGAAACGACCGAACAACAAGTACATTAAATGAGTCAAAGAATTGCTATCCTCGGAGCCGGTCCAATCGGCCTTGAAGCAGCGTTGTATGCAAACCAGCTCGGATATAAAGTTGAAATTTTTGAACAAGGCGAAGTCGGCGCCAATATGCTCGATTGGGGTCACGTGCGTTTGTTTACCCGGTTTAAAATGAACCATTCGAGTTTAGGAGTGATCAGTATTAAGCGGGAATCACCCAACTGGCAAGAACCGGATGGGGAAGGATATTTGACCGGCAGGGAATTTGTAGATACCTACCTCGTGCCGCTGAGTCAATTATCTGCATTGAAAAAGAAAATTAACACGGGAAGGAAAGTTGTTAGTATTGGCCGGGAGAACATTTTAAAAGGCGAACTCATTGGCGACCCTGCACGTACCTCTTATCCATTTCGGATTCTAACCGAAAATTCCGCTGGCCAGGAACAAGTGCACACGGCAGATATAATCATTGATTCAACCGGCGTTTACAACAATCCAAATTGGCTGGGCGATGGCGGCATTCCGGCTTTAGGTGAATTGAAAAACAAGCCGTTTATTAACTATCAAATGCCGGATGTTTACGGCAAAGATCGTTCGAAATTTGCCGGTAAAAAATCGTTGGTGATGGGTGCAGGATACTCGGCCGCAACCGTAGTTTGCGATTTTCAAAATCTCATTCGTGAAGAGCCGGCGACTTCCTTGATTTGGGCCATTCGTGGCAGCCGCTCGCAGCCGATTCCGCTTATCCAAGACGACCCTCTGCCAAGTCGCGCCGGTCTAACCAAACAGGCAAATTCAATATTACAAGATGCTGCCGAAAACATTCAATTCAGAAATAACACGATAGTTGATTCTATCGAGTATTTCGAAAATAAAAATGCTTTTTCCGTTGGTCTTAAAAGTAATGGGCATCTTGAAAAAGTCGAAGTTGACCGGGTGATTGCCACGGTGGGCTATGGGCCGGACAATTCAATTTACCGGGAGTTGCAGATTCACGAATGCTACGCCTCGCGCGGTCCAATGAAATTGGCGGCGGCACTTTTAGGCGCCTCTTCTGCAGACTGTTTGGCACAGGAAAGCGCGGGTGCGGATACGCTTAAGAATCCCGAGCCAAATTTTTTCATCATTGGCAATAAAAGCTACGGACGCAACCCGACTTTTTTGATTCGCATGGGATTAAGCCAAATCGTCGAGGTTTTCTCTCTGATTTCCGGGGACGAAAAATTAAATCTGTATCAAACGGAAAGTGAAGGAGCAGTTGCTTGAGCCTTGAAAGTCTGAAAGTTCACGATGCAACCCTCGAAATCAGAGCGCCGGAAGTTCCTACTTACAAACCGGCGTTTAAGGACATTCCTTCGGCGCCGCTTTACAGTCTGGATACTCTTTGGTTTCAAGTGGGCGGCACAATTTGCAACCTCTGGTGCACTCACTGCTTCATAAGCTGCAGTCCCGAAAATCATAAATTTGGTTTCATGCCCCGTGAAGAGGTCAAAAAATATCTGGAAGAATCGAAACAGATAGGCGTGAAGGAGTACTATTTTACCGGCGGCGAACCGTTTATGAACCGGGACATGCTTGGTATTCTGGAGGATACATTAGCCATCGGACCAGCCACGGTTTTAACCAACGGCATCTTGATCCCTGAACGGGTGGCCACCCGACTCAAGGAGATTGCGGAAAATTCGATTTACTCTTTGGAAATCCGCGTCAGCATCGATGGCTTCACAGAAGAGGCTAACGATAAAATTAGAGGGGAAGGCAGTTTTAGAAAAGCGATGGCGGGGGTCAAGAATCTGGTTGAAAACGGCTTTCTGCCAATTATTACCGTTGCTCAGACCTGGGAAGATTCCGAAACCGAAAAAATTTTTAACGGTTTTAAAAAGACCATGAATAAGATCGGTTACACCCGCCCAAGAATCAAGATGATTCCGCCGCTCCGAATCGGACGTGAAAAAATTCGCGGCCGCGGCTACGACAAATATGAATACATCACTAAAGAAATGATGGTGGATTACGACGACCATCTCTTGCAATGCACCACCGGCCGCATGGTCACCGACAAAGGCGTCTACGTTTGTCCGATTTTAATCGATTACCCGGAAGCGAAACTTTCAGACACCTTAGCTGAATCGTTTGAACCTTATCCATTAAAACATCAGGCATGTTATACCTGCTACATCTCCGGAGCAATCTGCCATAATTTTTCGGCGTCTGAAAATTAAATTTTAAATTTAACCACGAAGGCACAGAGTTCACGAAGAAAACTTAAAAATCCAATAAAGAATTCCTCTGTGTCTCAGTGCCTCTGTGGTTCAATTTTTTTAAAATAAAAGGAAAAGTCATGAGTAGCAAATCAAACGGTAAGTCCAATCATTCCACAAAGAAAATCAGCGTAGAAAAAGCGGTTCGCGAACGGTACGAACAGGGCGCCCAGGTTCAAGAAGCCGCCCTTTGCTGTCCGGTTGATTATGATGAAAAATACCTGGAAGTCATTCCGGAAGAGATCATCGAGCGCGATTATGGCTGTGGTGACCCGTCTAAATATGCGAATCCCGGCGAAACCGTTCTCGACCTGGGCAGCGGCACGGGAAAAATTTGCTACATCATTTCCCAAAAGGTCGGCGAGGAGGGCAAGGTCATAGGTGTGGACATCAATGACGAAATGCTGGGCTTGGCAAGAAGCTACCAAAAAGAAATCGGCGATAAAATCGGCTATCATAATATTGACTTTCGTCGTGGCAAAATTCAGGACTTGAAACTTGACCTGGATAAAGCCGATGTCTTTCTCAAAGAAAACCCAATCAAAGATGCGAGCGATCTGCTGAGTTATGAAGAATTTATTGAGGGACAACAAAAAAATCAACCGCTGATCGCAGACGGTTCGGTAGATTTAGTTGTTTCAAACTGCGTATTGAACTTGGTAAAAGATGAGGACAAGAAAAAACTTTTTGCAGAAATCCACCGGGTATTGAAAAAAGGCGGCCGGGTTGCCATTTCCGATATCGTTTCAGATGAAGACATTCCTGAGCACTTAAAAAACGATCCCGAACTTTGGAGCGGCTGTATTTCCGGCGCCTTAAAGGAAGACGAGTTCCTGCAAGCCTTTGCAGATGTTGGATTCTACGGCATCCGGATTGAAAGCCGCCAGGAGGAACCGTGGCAGACCATCGAAGGCATTGAATTTCGCTCACTGACACTTACCGCATATAAAGGGAAAGAGGGACCCTGTCTCGAACGTAATCAGGCCGTCATCTACCGCGGCCCCTGGAAAGCGGTCATTGACGACGACGGTCACACGCTGCATCGCGGCGAAAGAATGGCAGTTTGCGATAAGACATTCAAGATTTATGCTCAAGAGCCTTACATCGGCGACATCATTCCCGTTGAGCCTTACGCAGACATTCCGCTGCAAGAAGCTGACAGCTTTGCCTGCAATAAAAGTGCCCGGCGGCACCCCCGCGAGACAAAAGGGTTGGAGTATGATAAAACTGAACTGGCGGATGGCCCGGTTTGCGGCCCGGATGGATGCTGTTAAATGTAATGCAAGCGTCCCGCTTGCGACTCAATTGAGGACAATTGAGTTACAATAAATAAATGAATTGCAAAAAAATCGCCGTCTTCGGCGGTGTCTACAACAACTACCTCGCCCTCGAAGCGCTGGTCAAAGACGCCAAAAATCGCGGCGCTGAAAAACTCTACTGCCTCGGCGACCTCGGCGCTTTTGGCCCCAACCCGGACAAAGTTTTTCCCATTTTATTAGAAAACAATATCGAAGTGGTTCAGGGCAATTACGACAATTCCATTGGCAACGATCTCAGCGACTGCCAATGCGGCTATACCGACCCCCAGGATAATTATTTCGCGCAAATTAGCTATGACTACACTTTTGTAAACACCAACACTGAATTTAAAGCCTACCAAAAAAAACTACCCAGCGAAATCCGCTTAGAGTTCGGCGGCAAAAAAATTTTGCTTTGCCACGGCTCTCCCCGGCAGACGAATGAATTTCTCTGGGAGTCCACCACTCCGAATCACTTCCTGGAAAAACTTTTTCAAAATCATGAATCAGACATTATTCTAACAACGCACACCGGCATTCACTGGCAAAGGCAATTGTCGAACGCCAAGCTGTTCGCAAATGTAGGCGTCATTGGCCGTCCGGAAAATGACGGTGAGACCCATGTGTGGTATGCCATCTTAACTGCAAACGGCGATGTTGACATCGAATTCATTCCGCTGGAATATGACTGCAAAAACCTGGCTACTGAGATGAAAGAAGAAAATCTTCCACAAGAGTTTATCGACACGATTTTGACCGGATGGTGGACGACGTGTTTGGAGATTTTGCCGGCGAAGGAGAGGGTGCGGGGAAAATACTAACGATTTTGCATCATTTGAAATGCCACATTCACGCACATAAATTTGATGCTTCTATAACTTATATTTGGGGCACAGTTTGCGTAGGTTGGGTTCATTTTTTTGAACCCAACATCTTTATTCTCCAAAGATACT
>JADFPY010000259.1 GCA_022562085.1 candidate division KSB1 bacterium
AACTTTTTTAATTAAATGATTCTTACCATATTTTCTGAGCCATTCATAAATGGTTGGCGAGCTTTTAATATCATAAATTTTTCGGGCTTCCGCAATGGTTAATTTGCCCGATTCAATCTCTGAAATTACTTTTTGCTTAAATGCTATACTATATTTATACGTAATTCCGCGCTCTGACATAGGTTGCCTCCTTTGGTTTTTATGTCAACCTATTTCAGGACGGGACAAGCTACTATCAAGTGACTTTGTCTTTGTTTGATGCCGAGCCGTCGGCATTTGTTATTTGGCTTTTGTGATTTCAAGTCTTTCCAAAAAACTTATGCCTCGAATGCTTTTATCGAGTATGGCCAAACCCGACTTCTCAAGTACTAAATTACCTCTCATTTCCTGAATTATAAACCCATTTATTAATCTCTTCATTCAACAGTAGATTTTTTTTTCAATCAAACTGAGAGAAAACCTACTTGATTTTGCTCTCTATTAAAACAAAACCACTCAAGCAAGATTGAACCATTAGCCACGAAAGGCGGTGAGGGGACATGGAAACAAAATTAATTCAATCTGGCCTAAGAATCCTCGATGAATCTTACCATTATTTAGAAAATCCCGAAACTGTAAACCAGGGGATGGATTTATTATTTGACGGGTTGTATACGAAACGGAGCGAGAGTAACAAGGAATCCTGGCGACACTTTTGTGAGAATGTCTGTCTCAATCATCCGATTCAAGCTCTGCTTCATCAGGATCCATTAACCCTTCGCTCTTTTTCAAAACCAAGAGGATACCCGGGAGATGCAGTTCTGCTGGACTTTATATATCGCCATCCCGCTCAAGAAGATGAATTAGAGAAAGCAAGTCCAATTGGAAGAGCCGTTTGTGAATATATGGTAAGTCGGCCGGCAGCGGAATCCGTGCGCTGGCGCCGGGAGTTGTTATCTCAATTGTTCGATGAGACTGTAAAAAGAGTCCAAAACGCAGAGATACTTTCAGTGGCTTGCGGGCATTTAAGAGAAGCAGCAAACTCGATGGCGATTCAAAATAATCTTGTTCATCGATTTATCGCCTTTGACCAGGACTACGCCAGCCTAAAAACTATTGAAGCTGAAAAAAATGGCACGAACATCGATTGCGTTCGAGGCACCATTAAGGAGCTTATTAGAAGAAAAATCAAACTCGGAAAATTCGATTTCATTTATGTCGCCGGATTATATGATTATCTTAGTGACGGGGCAGCACAGCTGCTTACCAAATCATTATTTAGCATGCTGAAAGAAAACGGCCGTTTACTCATCGCCAACTTTATGCCAAGCAATCCTGACATGGGCTACATGGAAGCGTTTATGGGTTGGGAGCTACTGTATCGAACTCGGGAAGAATTCGAGCAAACAGTGGGGCCTTTAGAAAAAAATATCCAAAAGATTTATTTTGATGATAATTGGCACGTGGTTTATCTTGAACTGAGAAAGAGATGACTTTTTGTAGGGTACAGATATGTCTAGGACCAACTCCCTATTCTTCGGTGTAGCTGTTGGAATTTGACGTTGTGGCTGTCGAGCTGTTGCAGGTAGTAGATGTCTTTGCAGACCCTCTCGGTGAAACGGTCGAGTGCCCAGAATAGCACGAGGTCGAATTTTCTTTGTGCTGCATCTTGGAACATTTGAGTAAACTGCTGGCGTTGCCCTCGGCCTTTGATACCACTCTCATTGTCAACATATTCCTGGTGAATTTTATAGCCCATCTTTTTCGCCCAGCGCCGCAGTTCCCGCAGTTGATTCTGGATGTCCTGTCTTTTGTCGAGACGCGGGCGTAGATGGCGACTTGGGTCTTTGGATTTTTTGTCGCATATTGCTTTAACTTTTTTTGAGGAGCTTATCTAATAGCTCGTCGGCGGGGATAACTCCTGATAAAAGTGCAAACACAACAACGATAAGAATGCACAGACCCAACCAATCCCGAAATGTCCATTTGACGAAAAAACCACTTTCGGTTTTGTATGGTGCTTAGCAGCAAAACTTTTTTTATGTGGGTTCAAGTAACGAACGTTTTTTTTATTGCTCTTTACAATTTTCCTAAAATAACAAATTTTCGTTTCAAAACAACGAAGTTGCTCAAAAAAGAGGTGTTAGTTTAGGCTAACTATCTCTCTTGCTCTTTCCATCTCTCGGCCAATCATATCTCTCTTATGGCTTGATGTTTTGGCGTAGACATCCGTGCTTTTGATGCTCTTGTGACCCAACCGGTCTTTCACTCCTTCCTGGCTTTGGCCAGCGTCAATGTGCACGGCGATAGAATGTCTCAAGGTATGAGCGTGATGTTTGTCGGCTGGTAGTTTGGCTTTTTTAGCATAGCGTTTGAATAGGGTATCAATCCGTCGTCTGGATATCGGATTCTTATTGCGTGACACAAACAGCGCCGGGTTCAAGTCGCCGTCCCGTTGCTGCAGATACAACTTTAACAGCCGTAGGGTGTCACGAAAAAAGCATACTCGCCGGGGACACCGCCCTTGACGCGGGTAATCCAAAGACGACCTCGCTCGAGGTCTACATCCTTGAGGGTGAGCTTGCCCACTTCTGAGGCCCTCAGCCCAAAATCATACATGAGCTTATAAAAAACGTCCCTTCCAGAAGCAAGGGAAAAAGTTCACAGTTTAGACAAAGTTGCGCAATAGGTGAATCGTCTTTTGCCGCTCCCTACACTTCCTCCTCATAAGCCTCAATTGGCGGGCACGCACACACTAAATTCCTGTCGCCGTAAACATTATCAATTCTTCCAACCGGCGGCCAGAATTTATTCTCTTTTATATAGGGTAAAGGATAAGCCGCTTTTTCCCTCGAATAAGGATGCTCCCAGGTATCGGCCGTAACCTCGGCGGCGGTATGGGGCGCATTTTTGAGAACATTGTTTTCGGGATTCACTTTGCCTTCTTCAATTTCTTTGATTTCCTGGCAAATCGCTAATACAGCATCGCAAAAGCGATCGAGCTCCTCTTTGGCCTCGCTTTCAGTCGGTTCGATCATCATGGTACCCGGTACCGGAAAGGCAATCGTCGGCGCGTGAAAGCCGTAGTCCATCAAACGTTTTGCAACATCTTCAGCATCGACGCCGGCCATTTTAAACGGCCGCAAATCAAAAATCATTTCATGCGCGATGCGGCCCTTCTCATCTGTGTAGAGAACCGGGAACGCCTTCTGCAATCTCGATTTGATATAATTAGCATTTAAGATAGCAACCTTGCTGGCTTTGGTCATGCCGTCGCGGCCAAGCATTTTGATATAAGCGTATGAAATCAACAAAATACTTGGGCTGCCCCAGGGGGTCGCCGATATTGCGCCAATACCTTTCTCACCGCCAACTTTGACCATGGGATGTTTTGGAAGATAGGGCTCAAGGTGTTTTGCAACCGCAATCGGTCCCATTCCCGGGCCGCCGCCGCCATGCGGGATGCTAAAGGTTTTGTGCAAATTCAAATGGCAAACATCAGCGCCGATTATCGCCGGACTGGTCAAGCCTACCTGGGCATTCAGGTTGGCGCCATCCATGTAGACCTGGCCGCCATTATCGTGAATGATTTTACAGATTTCCTGAATTTTACTTTCAAAGACGCCATGGGTTGATGGGTAGGTCACCATCAGCGCGGCCAGGTCTTCTTTGTGCTCCACAGCCTTATTCTGTAAATCCTCAACATCGATGTTGCCAAACCGGTCGCATTTAATGATGGCCACTTTCATTCCGGCCATAATCGCGCTGGCGGGATTTGTGCCATGAGCAGAAGACGGAATCAACACGATGTCGCGACCGCCCTCTCCCCTATCCCGATGATAGGCTCGAATAACCAGCAAACCGGCATACTCGCCCTGGGCTCCCGAATTCGGCTGCAGCGATACCGCTGAAAAACCGGTAATCTCACAGAGTGCGGCTTCTAACTCTGCAAAGATTTGGAGATATCCCCTGGTTTGTTCCAGAGGTGCAAATGGATGAATATTAGAAAATTCCGGCCAGCTCACCGGCAGCATCTCAGACGCTGCGTTGAGTTTCATCGTGCAGGAACCCAACGGAATCATGGAGGTCGTTAAAGAGAGGTCCCTATTTTCCAGCATTTTGATGTAACGCATCATCCGAGTTTCAGAATGATTTTTGTTAAAAACGGGATGTTGCAAATAAGGCGTCTTACGACTTAAATTATCAGGAAAATCAAGCTCAAAACTTTTCGAGTAATTATCGAAGTCAAGTTCAGGAACCGGTTTATTATTAGCCGCGGCAAATATCTCAACAATTTGCTGCAAATCTTCAGGTTGGGTAGTTTCGCTGACTGTGATACCGATCGTCTGGCCGTCGATGTACCTGAAGTTCATTTTAGCCTCTAAAGCGGCGGCGCGAATCCCGGACAACTGAGACGACGAGTAGGGCAGCTCGACTTGAATCGTATCAAAATAAGATTGATTTTTTTGCCGGTAGCCAAGTTCTTTGAGTTCACTATTCAAAATGCCGGCCATGGTATGAACGCGTTCGGCAATCGCCTTAAGTCCGTTTGGGCCGTGATAAACTGCATACATCCCCGCCATGATTGCCAAAAGAGCTTGAGCAGTACAAATATTAGAGGTCGCCCTCTCGCGGCGGATATGCTGCTCGCGCGTTTGCAAAGCCATCCGGTAAGCTTTGTTCCCATGCTTATCCACCGAAACCCCAATGATGC
Organism: candidate division KSB1 bacterium; assembly: GCA_022562085.1. Taxonomy (NCBI): domain Bacteria; kingdom Pseudomonadati; species Candidatus Zhuqueibacterota bacterium. The sequence goes on from JADFPY010000259.1 coordinate 4,694, forward strand.
GGCCAGGCATCTGCCGTTTGAATGCATCTCGAGTAGCAAAGTAAGCCGCGTGCGGCCCCCCGTAACCCAGTGGCACGCCAAATCGTTGTGAAGAACCAAAAACCAAATCAGCGCCCATTTCACCGGGAGGCGTTAGAAGAGCTAAGCTTAGAAGGTCGGCTGCCACTGCAACTAAAGCGCCGGCTTCATGAGCTTTGTTTATAAAGGAGGAATAATCGTTGATGGCACCATCCACATCAGGATACTGCAGAACCGCACCATAAACCTTGTTAACCTTGTCATGAAATTCGAATTCTCGAAAATCGCCTATGAGGAGTTCAATCCCGAGGGGCTCTGAGCGGGTTTTTAAAATATCGATGGTTTGCGGCAAACATTTATCTGAGACAAAAAAAGTACTGGCATTGCCCGAAACAAAGTCTTTGCTTCGCGAACGGTGCATAAGCGTCATCGCTTCCGCGGCCGCAGTACCCTCATCGAGTAAAGAGGCGTTGGCCGCTTCCATAGCTGTGAGATCCATGACCATCGTTTGAAAGTTCAGAAGGGCTTCCAACCGGCCTTGTGAAATCTCAGATTGGTAAGGCGTGTATTGCGTGTACCAACCCGGATTTTCGAAAACATTTCTTAGAATCACGGCAGGGACGATGCAGTCGTAATAACCCAACCCAATAAATGATTTAAAGGCTTGGTTTTTCTTTGCAACTTCCTTCAATTCATTTAACAGCTGGAATTCGCTTATTCCCTCAGGTAAATCCAGTGGTTCTCTCAAGCGAATATTTTCTGGGACGGTTTCATTGATAAGAGCTTCTAAAGATTCGATGCCAATAGCCGCAAGCATCGCTTTTTGTTCTGCTTCATCCGGTCCAATATGCCTGGAAGCAAAGTCATCGGTGCTTTTCAAATTGAGCTTCATTTTCCTCCGTTAATTTTATATATAGCAAAGGTCATCGTCATTAATCAGACTAAGTTTACAAAAAAAAATATAAAATGTCTATACAAAAATTACTAACATTTCTCAGTTCGTTTGAGGCTAAATCTCAAGTATTTGTGCTCAAACGTAGACATTGGCTTTGGCAAAGGACACCTAAGTTCAATAAAGACAAAAATGTTATTTTCGATAACTTCTACTCTGATATTCGATTAAGTCATTATATAATAAACACATACACCCATTTTATGAAGTGAGAAATGTTAGAAAATTACTTACTAACATTCGAAAATCGGAAAAGGAGACCTTACTGACATTCCGAACAAGCAGACAGGGTAATTTTTCACATTTTTTAGGCATCCCTAAAAAAATGACTTGACATAAGCTAAATAATTTATTATATTAGCCGCAATAATTATAAAAGGCAAGACTTGCATGATTACTCAGGCGGTTCAAGATTATCTCAAAATTATTTTTAAATTAGCAAATAATGGCAAAGCAGTAAGCACTAACGCCATTGCTGAGAAACTGCAAATTTCCCAGGCTTCCGTAACCGGCATGATTAAGAAGCTTTCGGATTTAAAACTGACCACCCACCGACCCTACTACGGTGTTGAGCTGACCCAAACCGGCCGGAAGATCGCTCTGGAAATCATTCGTCATCATCGTTTGCTTGAACTCTACTTAGCCGAAGCGCTAGGATATTCCTGGGATCAGGTGCACGATGAAGCCGAGAAATTGGAGCATGTCATCTCGGAAGAGTTTGAAGATAAAATGGCAAAAATTCTGGGCAATCCAACGGCGGATCCGCACGGCGCACCGATACCAAGCAAAGACGGTCTCATAGAGGAGAGAACGTTAGAATGCCTTTCTGTTATTGATGCCGGTCAAAAAGTTCAAGTTAAGGAAGTAAGTGATAAAAATCTGGAAATGCTTCGAT
>JADFPY010000260.1 GCA_022562085.1 candidate division KSB1 bacterium
TCGACGAAGCCGAAATCAAAAGATACATTAACTTTAGCCACGGATTCACCCCGTTAGATAAGAGTCTTTGATGTTTCCGGTAAGCTGATATCTTTATCTAATGGGGTAAATCCGTGGCTAAATATCTTAGTTTACATAATTCTAGCCGACCGAAACTTTGCTAAAAAAAACACAATGTTGCAAGTTTGTAGTACAAAGAACTCAGAGATTTTTTTATTTTTCTAATGAGATCATTTTTCAGAAGTTTTACATTGAAATTTTTTAAGTAATCCTAATTTTATATTCTTATGCTTTAGATAAGTTAATAATTGCGCCTCATGGACCGGAATAATTTTTTCAACATGTAGATTCAAGCAACCCGGATCCAAGCTCACGGTGAACCTGAACAGCCAAACCAATTACTCTTTCACAAAGAGCGTTTAATTGTTCCATGTCAGCCATCTCTGATCTTCTCGTTTATTTAAATCTTTTTCTCTGTGAGTTCTGTGCTCCTCAGTGTTCTCCGTGTCCTATTTTGCAGAAGTCTACAACCCCTCATCAAGATAAAATTAAATAAAATAGAACGCAAATTTCAAGTTCACCATGAATAACCCGAACAGCCCTGAAAACGATTGACAAAGTAGCCACTGTTACGTATATTTTAAAAATTAAATTCGACATGATAATTACTTAGAAGCCAGACAGCTAAGAATACATGCGTCAATTTCTAAGAAAGGCAATCGACATCCGAAGAGGCGAGGGCAAGCGTGTTGCCATGATGGCGGGTTACAGCTTTGTCATTATTGCTTCTTATGACATCTTAAAACCGATGACCCGCTCTCTCTTCGTCTATAATTTAGGAGCAAACCAGCTACCTTTGCTCTACATGCTAGTGGCGCTTGTGGTCGGTATCTTCGTGCTGTTTTATATAAGGTTTTCTTCCAACGTGTCCTTAGATCGGCTGATTCTTTGGACGACTCTGTTCTTAGCCGGCAATCTGCTCTTTTTTCGATGGCTGCTCAATCTTAATCTTAATTCTCCGCTGCTTTACTATGTACTCTTTATCTGGGCGAGTATTTATGGTGTTCTCACCACAACCCAGTTCTGGCTGTTAGCAAACTATTTGTTTAATGCACGTGAGGCCAAACGTCTTTTTCCCCTTCTGACAGCCAGCGCCATATTTGGCGGAATTATGGGCGGCTATTTTACCCGACTGCTCGCAACAGAAATCGGGACCCCCAATCTCGCTTTTATTTGCATTGGATTCTTGGGCATTTCCATCTTGTTAATGAAATTAGTCTGGAAAGAGCGAGACCCCTTTCTGGAAACCGGGAGAAGTTCGCAAAAACCAGCAGAGACGAGTCAGTCCTTTAAAAAAGTAGGGAACGTATTTTCGGCTATTCGAAAATCCAGACACCTTGCTCTGATTATGGCCGTGGTTGGAATTACCTTCATGGTTGTACAAATTACCGAATTTCAGTTTATTACCTACGCCAGCGAGAAAAACCCAAATATGGACGACCTCACCGGCTTTCTCGGCTTTTGGCTCTCCAACCTGAGTATTTTTGCCCTGCTTTTTCAAGTCGGATTTGCTACCTCAATTATCCGCCGCTTTGGTGTGGGCGTGACGATCCTTTTTCTGCCGTTCGCCTTGCTGCTAAGCTCCATCTGGGTCTTCTTCAGCTACGGATTTATTTCCATTTTGGGACTCAAATTTGGAGATAGAGGCTTCCGACATTCCATTAACCGAGTCGGAACCGAGCTTCTCTACCTGCCGATTCCCCAACACGTAAAAAAGGATACCAAGGCATTTATAGATATGTTTGGTGACCGGTTTGCTAGAGGATTGGCGGGACTTATTTTGCTCATTTCTTTTTCATGGCTTGGATTAAGTGTGGCTCAAATCAGTCTGGTTTCCATCGGTTTAATCATCGTTTGGGTGGTGATTTCATTTGCAACCTATCGTGAATACGTGAACTCCTTCCGGCAGGCAATTGCCAAAAGGCAAATTGACCCGGATCTTCTTGCCTGGGGCCTTAATGATGAAGCGACCATCAATTCGTTAATTATTTCTTTAGGCAGCCGCAATGAACGTCAAATCATTTACGCCCTGGATTTATTGGAGTCCGTTGAAGACGTCGATCTGATTCCACCGATAAAACCTCTGCTGAAACATTCATCTCCGGAGGTCAGATTCCACACTTTGCAACTCATGAGGCGGCGGGCTGAGACGAGTTTACTTGCGGACGCTGAGCCGCTGCTTCGTGATGAAGACGAGAACGTTCAACGGGAAGCGGTGCGTTTTTATGCCGAATTTACCAAAGGTCCAATTACGGAATCTCTTGAGAAATGGCTCAAAGATGAAAACCGGGGTTTGCGGGGTGCGACGCTTTATTGTCTTGCGGAAAGTCCGGATTTAGCCAAAAAGCTTCTTAATCAGGAACTAATTCAATCATTCCTCAAAGGTGGCAAGGAATCGCGACGCCATGCCGCAGGCGCACTCGGTGTCATAAAAGATGAAACCTATTTTGAATATCTGTTTGAACTCCTCGATGACCCTGAGATCTCTGTGAAGTTTCAGGCAATTAAGAGCGCAGGCCAAATCCGTGCAAAAAAATTTGTACCGATTCTGATTCAGAATCTTGAGCACCGGGATTATCGAAAGGTCTCGGGGCAAGCGTTGGTGTCTTACGGCGTTTCAATTATTGAAACGCTGGCTGACACCCTGACGGACAAAAGCGTCTCAATCAACATCCGGGACCGCATCCCCCGGGTGTTGAGCCTGATCGGTGGCCAGGAGGCGGTGGACGTCCTTTTAGAAAATTTACCTCAAAAAAATGAAACGCTGCGGTATCAAATTATTAAAGCTTTAAATAAATTGCGATCTCGCTTTTCAGAACTCAAATTCGACAAGCGGGTGGACCAGGCCTTGCTTGATGAACTGAACACATATTTTAGGGTTCTGGCAACTTTACATTTGACCGGAGAGAACAATGGCGAAAACGATAAAAAGTTTAACTTACTTGAAAGAGTGCTGCAGGAACGTCTCGACGATCACATTGACCGTATATTTCGACTCTTAGGTTTACAATATCCGCCGCGCGATATCTACAATGCCTACGCTGCGACAACCAGTGAAAATCGTTCTATCCGGGCCAATGCCGTGGAATTTTTGGATAATATTCTTTCAAATGACTTGAAACGCATCCTGCTGCCAATCGTCGAGGAATTGCCGACCGAACAAGTCCTGCAAAGAGCCGGCGGACTCATCGATGTCTCTTTTAATGATCGCAAAAAAGCTCTTGAGAGTTTGATTCAAGAAAACGACCCTTTGCTGAGCGCCAGCGCTATTTATGAAATTGGTAAAAATGGACTTGTTGACGATTTTAAGCCGTTGATAAAGGATGCCCAAAAACAAGAGAACTCGCTTGTACAAGAAACGGCAAATTTGGTGTTAAAACAATTTGCATAATTCACTTGTTAATAATATGAAAATTGGGACACTGAAAACACCTGTTTAACCCCCAAAAAAAAGACTCTTCACTTTTTCGGTGTTTTCAGTGCCCTGCAGTGTTTAACTTTTTTAAATTTAAATTTAGAAATGTATTCAATAATTGAAAAAGTCATCCTCCTGCAGGACATCGACGTTTTTAAAGACGTTCGGGTCGAGGATCTGGCGCATATCGCTACCATTACGGAAGAAGTGACTTTTCAGCCGGGAACCAATCTTTACGAAGTCAACGACTCGGCGGACTCGTTATATCTTGTGTTAGATGGGAAAGTGCGCCTGCATCGCAATGGTCAAGAGATCAGCGTCAGCGGGCCGCAGGAAGCATTCGGAACCTGGGCACTGTTTGATAACCAGCCCCGTGTCGCAACCGCCACCGCTCTGGAAGAAACGCTGGTGCTAAAAATTTCACGGGAAGATTTTTATGATTTACTTTCGGATCATGTCAGGATTGCAGAAGCGATGCTGAGATCCCTGGCGCGTAGTTTACGATCCCTGGCAGAACGGTTTTAAATAATAAGTTTATAGGAGTATTTTATGTCTGATAGTTCACAAAACAGTGTGGAAAGGGTATTAATCCTTGACGACGAAGAGATGGTTTTGACAAGCCTGCGGTCCTTTTTAGAGCTCGAAACGGACTATGAAATTGTTACTTTTACTTCAGCTACTGAAGCTCTTGAATACACGAAGAAAAACAAAATCAACCTGGTGGTCTCAGACTACCTTATGCCGGAAATGGACGGCATAAGCTTTCTGGCGAAAGTGAAAGAAATCGACCCGAATGCAACGCGAATTATTTTAACCGGATATGCGGACAAAGAGAACGCCATTAAGGCAATCAACGAAGTCAGCCTGTTCCAATACATCGAAAAACCCTGGGATAACGATAATTTGAAACTCGTTATCCGAAACGGCATTGACAGGCAGAAAATCCTGAGTGAATTAGCATCAAAGGTCGTTGAAATCAAAAAAGCTTATGGCGATTTAGAAAACCTGCATGTGGATATTTTGAAAGCGTTTGCTTAGGGTGACCAAGTCACAAATTTAAAATTTATTATGCTTCGATTTTCTAAATTATCTCCGGTTCTATTATCAACAGTCATTACGCTGCGCTGTCCGAAAAGTCAGCCTCCCGACCTATTTTAGGGAAAACGACCAATGACTTAATGACTCTTTTGTCATTCGCTTCGCTGTCATTAAAAGTCATTAATAACACTAAAAAATGACGCCGAAGACAAATGACTCAATGACTTAATGACTCTTTTGTTATTCGCTTTGCTGTCATTTAAATGTCACTACTTCGCCCCAAAATAAAATGACCCATGACTTAATGACGCTGAGCAAATGACACTTAGTTTTTTGGCATTACGCTAGCGTTGTTCATTGATAGCACTAAATTAATCATGCCTGACCAACCAAATATAACCTACGCCCAGCTTGTCACGCTACTCGAAGTAAGCAGAAAGATTAACTCACAGCTCAATCTGCAAATGCTCCTTGATGAAATCATGGACTTAGCCATCGGGCTGCTGCATGCAGAAAAGGGTTTGATTCTGCTGCGGAATGAATCCAAGGAGCTCACCGTGCAAGTGGCCCGGCACATGGATAAGCATTCCATTGCAGATGTGGTTGAGCTAAGCCGTTCGATAATCAAAAAGGTGGAAAAAGAAGGTAAGTCTGTGTTGCTGCAAAACGTACCCGATTCCGGGGACATACCTTCGACGTCGAGTATGATCAGGTATAAAATTAAATCTGTAATTTGCGTTCCCCTGAGAACAAAAAATAAGCTGATCGGAACCATTTATCTCGACACTACGAAATCCGAACATTTCTTTAAAAAAGAAGATTTGGAATTTCTCGAAGGGTTTGCCAACCTTGCCGGTATCGCAGTCGAAAATGCAAAAAACTATCAAGAGGTAGAGGAGCTGGTAAAAGAACGAACGAGCGATTTAGAAACCGCTTATGAGGAGCTGCAGGCAACCCAGACCCAACTCATTCGCTCTGAAAAAATGGCCTCGTTAGGACAACTGGTTGCCGGGGTTGCCCATGAAATCAATACCCCCCTTGGCTCAATAAGCAGCAATGCCGATATGTTCATTAGCACATTTGCAAAACTAAGAAATAGATTGCAGTCACTTGAAGACTCCCCCGACGAAATCCTCAAACCTATAAAAATATTGGAAGACCTGTCGCAAGTCAACAAAATGGCCAGCGAAAGAATCAAAAAGATCGTCGGCACTTTAAAGAACTTTGCCCGCCTCGATGAAGAGGAATTCAAAATTGTTGACATTCATGAGGGCATTGACAGCACCCTATCTTTGACAGCCCACTTATACCGGGACCGCATCGAAGTCGTTAAAGAATATGGAAACCTGCCCAGGATAAACTGTCACCCCAGTCAGCTAAATCAAGTTTTCATGAATACCCTGGTAAACGCCTGTCAATCTATTAAAGGTAAAGGCACGATTACCATCAAAACCCGTTTTTCCGATGGGAACATTCACCTGCAATTCAGCGACACGGGAGTTGGCATAGCACCGGAAAATTTAGCAAAAATTTTCGACCCGGGATTTACAACCAAAGGAGTCGGCGTGGGCACAGGCCTTGGGCTCTCGATTTCATATAAAATAATAGAAGAGCACGGCGGTAAAATCGATGTTTACAGCAAAGTCGGAAAAGGAACGACCTTTACTCTGCACTTGCCTTTGGAGGGCAAAAAGCAGAGCGAATAAAATTTGTTAAGGCTATTTCAGCACATTCGTCAGAGTTTGCGGAGTTCATATTGCATTCTGAAAAAATGATAATCTACCATCGCAAAATCATAATCTAACGGTAAAAAGCCGCCCTGTCATCTTAGATTGCCGTTTGTTCACTTGATTAATTCATACAATTTTTTTTCTTCTTTTTTAAAAAGTTCTCCCGCCGAAAAAAAAAAGGAAGAATCAATGATGGTATTTGTCTTCCTATCCGCAATACTTTTCATGCAA
>JADFPY010000261.1 GCA_022562085.1 candidate division KSB1 bacterium
TTAAGTTCGAGGAGGGTGGCGATTTCTTCAAAGATAGCGGAGACTTGTTTTTTGTGCATTGATGATCTGATGCTTAGCAAAAGGTGTGATGAAAAGTAACTGCGATTTCTTTAAGTCGTTTTAAGAAATGCGGTGCCATTGTCAATATGTTAAAATGCTAAAGCCATGTCAAGGAGAAAATAGTGCGGAAGGAAAGTTTTGTTAGTTAGCTATCGTAGTTAAGAGTGAAATGAAAAGCAAGCTCAACATTTTTTAATACCTTTTAATTTATGATGACTTCATTGGGGATCCGCCAACTTAAAAGGTAGTCTTTTTACTAGCGGAAGCAGGAGGTAATATAGAATTGCAACGAGTATAGGCGCCAGTATGCACCAAACAACAACGGCATGGAGCGTGGTGTCCCACAAAAATTTGATTGCCGCCCAAACATCTTCTTTAATCATTCCAACCACTTGACTCGCTGATAAACTTAATGGCTCTGCGTGAAACACAAATTCGCCCGCCCGGTAGAATGGAATCAAGAGAATTATTTGTAGAGGATACACCAAATAATTTACTAATTGAATGGCGGGATGATTAAGACGAAATAAAATTGCCGCAATGGCGCAAAGTATTGTCGTTGCGCCAGGGACCGGGATCACTCCTAAAGTAGCCCCAAGGGCAATGCTCAAAACGATTTTTTGCAGGGAGATGCCCTGATTTAACAGGTCGATGATTGGCTTGACAAATTTTCGCTGCCAAAAATCTCTAAATTTCATGTCAGCCTAAGACCTCTGAGCCAAGCTTGGCTGAATTCGAGGCCAATTTTGAACTAGCGACCATTGGAGAAATTATAGTAGAGAAAAAACCGCCAATTGATTCTGGATAGTGAGATGCGCTGTGGGTTTATGTTATTATACTAAACCAAATACAAACTTCCATCAAAACTCAAATCGGAATTCACTTTTTCAGCTAATTCCTTTGCATCCATGGCAAAAAGAGGGGTGATTTCGATTTCGCTTTGGACATTGCCTTGAGTGTCTTTGCGAACGGACACACCGGCTTTTTCCAGCCATGAACCGAATTGGTTTATCATGTCACGGCGTGCAGTCGCAGGTGAGGCGTTGCCGTCTGCGTTTTTAACCGGGCTAAATTCATTTTCGCGTTTGACTTCCAAAAAAACCGCCCTTTCAGCGTCTGCCAACGCATCAAAAACGAAAGTCTCGAATTTGTAGCCATTCGGTTCACCTGGGTGCACCAGTTCGCCAGTGTCATTCAGATAAGGGATTTTTTTGTGCGCCAGATGCCAGGGAAGACGCAAGCCGCCTTTGTTCTCCTTTTCAACAAAATCGACGTCGAGGATATGGGTTGCGATGTTACCGGCACGGAATTTCAGAGTGCCGTCTGAGTTGCGGGCAGTTTGTTGTTCTGCGGGCAGGTCGCTGTACTCGATAACTCCCAGCCGGCCATCAATTTTTCCCAACACACCGACTTTTTCCTCCGGGTCGGTTTTAGGGACAATCTTGGCAGACATTTCTGCTTTTTTCAGAATATGAAATCCCAGAAAAATTGGGTCGCAAATTTTTGTTAAAACATTGTCCACCTGAAAATAAAAAATCAGATCGGCGCCGCGTTTTTTCAGGTCTTGCAAGGCGCCGCTATTCTTAAGCGCCGATAGCGAACCGCCGTGTCCATTGGGATTTCTAAAAATATTATCTTTGGCATCTAAGATTAAGCGGCCATTGTCGTCCAAAGCCGGAATCATCTCTTGTTTGAAAAGCATGACATTTTGCGGCTGCAAACCAAAGTAACTTTTACTTTCAAAAAAATCGACGGTCTGTTGGTGATTGGTTTCACTGGTCATGATGTACCACGGAATGGTCGATCCATGTCTTGTGGATATGGCTAAAATTTTTTCCGCATGCAGTTGAAACAGGCTCTTTTTTTTGATTGGAGTGACCGGGAAACTTCCTTTGGGGCCATCGAATCCAAGCCGGGTGCCCTGACCCCCGGCTACCAAAAAAGCTGCGACTCTTCCGGCTTTCAAGGCTTTTTCTCCGATTTTTTTAGCGTTGTTAAAAGTCTCGACTTCGTCGGGAGTTTTTGGCAGGGAAATGAAATCAGCGGGTTCGAGTGTCTGTTGTGTAGAGAGGCTTTCAGTCGACTGAACGAACTTTTGATTTAGTGAGTTCACCAATTCTAAATCTATTTTGCCCAGTTGAGCCAGCAGCTTCGTGCGCGATTCCAGGCCAAGTTCATTCCAGAACCTGAAAACATGCCCCTGGCCGGCGTCGTAAACAGCGTCAATTATTTTTTGTTCGTCGATATTGTTTAAAACAATTCGCATCAGGTGCAATTCCTTTTAAAACCCGCATCACTTATTTTAGCGTTATCGGCGTTTGTAGACAGTTTATTCAGTTTGTAAGTCGAATTCAGGATGCAATTGAATTGGCTTCAAGGGTTGGTCTCAGTTCCGGCAGGCGTTTCCTTATTGGTGTTTTCTTCTTGTGGTTCAGGACCTGGCGAGGCTTTAGCTGCTTTCTTTTTACCCTTTTGATAGGCCATGTGGGTGAGCCAACCCATAACCCAGCCCAAAAAGACCGAGGATAAAACCAGAATCAATTTTGGCATCTCAAGCGGTTCCCAGAAAAGGACTTTAAACTCAACATCACCCATATTTTGAAATAAAATAATCGCAAACAAAACACCAACTACAATTATGACAATTGTTTTAGGTTTCATGAGAGTCCTTTCCTCCTTGAAATACAGGTTTGAACACAATAAGCGAAAATTAGCCTAACGCTCAGGAATTTAAAACACACTTACCTGCAAATTAAGAAATTTGTATATGAAATGTCAATCACTTTTTGGGGGGTGTCAGGCTTGATTCAGAGAAATAGTTTTTAATTCGGAGAGGGAACTGCCGATTTCAAGCTGGAAAGTGTAGTCGCCTTTGCGAAGCTCTTCATTTTCGTTGTCTCTGCCGTCCCATTCCACAGAAAAATCCCCAGGTTCGTCAAAGTGCTTTTCAATGAGCCGCACAAGCTTATCCGTACTATCATAAATTCTAATAGTGACGTTTTCAGGTTCTGACAATGAAAAGTAAATATTGAATTTGAACTCATTGCGTGTTTTTAAAACTGTAAAGGACTCACTTGATTCAGTGACGACTCTTACCGGTTTTTCTAATCTATGAGGAAGAGCGTTAGTAAAATCATCCTGCGAAGATTCTTTTCTGCCTGGTGTGAGTTTTTTTTCGAGAAGAGAGCTCGAGTCTATTTTACCGTCTTTAAAAAAGACCAGCAAAGAGCCGGTAAAATCATCCGGGTTCCACTTTGATTGCATGGCGCTTGGAACCGTGAACCTGACAAATTTTGTGATTAAGTCGTTCTGGCTGTCGGCTTCGGGATCATAAGCAGTTTGAGATTTCAGCTCTTTAATAAACTGCTCCCAAAGCTCCGCTAATTTTGAAAAACGGCCCTCCATTTTCTTTACGGAATTGCTAATTTGAATCCGCTGATTCTCGAGATCTGCCCGGTCGCCATTGCTATTTATGTTAACATGAAAATTCGCCAGCGCCCGTATTAACTTGATTTGGTCGGACAATTCTTTGGTCAAATTTTGCACTTCTTCAAGTGGTTCTTTAAAATTAATCATCAGGGTTTCCATCGTTGTAAAAGTTTGAGTTCAATTTTTTGGATTCCCTCTTCCTTGAAGCATAAAATCTTCTAAGTCGATGCCGAGTGCATCTGCCACCCGGTTAATATGATTAAAATATCCGGTTATGTGTGCGATGTCAAGAATGTCCTCATCGGTGAAACCATGCTGCCTTAATTCCGCTACATTGGTTTCTTTAAGCTCATCAGCTTTAAAAGTCATTTGTTCAACAAACTCCAGCATTTTTCTGGTTGCGGCGTCAAGCTTGGCCTTGCTGAAGTCTGTTTTAATTGCGGCAACCAAATCGTCGTCATGAGTCTCCGTACGCAGATCCTCTGCGTGTGCTTCAATTCAGTATCGGCATTTGTTCAGAACCGAAACCGTCACGGCGATCATTTCCCGCTGCGCCCGGCTGAGCCCGGAAGGGCCATGCATGAGCTGGATATAAAATTGCATAAAAGTCCGCATGATCTCCGGTTTCAGGCTGGAAATCTTGACGATGTTGTAAACCCGGCCGGCACGTTTAACTGCGGCATCATACTGTTGTTTCGTACTTCCGGTAGCCTCATTTTCTGCAACCGTTCTTATCCAGGCCATTTGGTCACCCCTCTAAATCGAGCGTCTCCTGCGTCGGCAAAATATTGATTGTATTCGCATATTTGCGGATTCTTTCAACCTCTTCTTCGGTGAATAAACGCCAGCCGCGGATGTCTTTGTGGGCAACGTCTTCTACCTTTTTTTCTTTCAGCCATCTAAACCAGGTCGCTTTGCTAATCCCGATGATTTTCAGGGCTTCGTTGGTTCGGTAGAATCGCTTCCCTTCGATTTCGACAGGCATAGTAGTCTCCAGTAGTATTAAATAGTATCAAGACGTCTTAAATATAGTAATGAAAATCCTAAAGTCAAATAGTTTTTTATGACGAAATATAAAAAAACGGTGTTTGAAGAAGCCGGAGGAGACGGAAAGATTTCTCCTTTTTTAAACTTTAATATTATAATTCAAAAAACAATTTAAGTACTAAAAATTTTGATTATGTCGTAGGGCCGCTCCGGCTCCTCGCCCCGTGGGATAAGTACCTCTTGTTTAACAAAAATTTACCTCCCCTGACTATCCAACGGGGCGAGGGATCCTGCGCGGGCTTCAAGCGCCTCCTCCCGACTTCATTATTATATTATTTAAGGAAAGTCGGGACGGGGTCGCTCTCCGCAACGTTTGGAGTTCAAGTTTGGTGTTCAAGCTTTTAGTTTGCATTATTCATGAATTCTCATGAGGTATGTTCGTAGTACAGCCTTTAGGCTGCCAATGAGCACGCTAAAGCGTGAACTACAAACTATGTCATCTCTACTTTTGACAGCTTTCTTATTGTTGTTTTGTACCTAAAACGCAGGTTCATGAATAATGCAGGTTAGTTGTCTTGGTTTTATTTTTGTATGTGCTTCTCATGTTTTTATTGCTCAATGCTTTCCCTCCCAGGCGGGAGCTTCGGGAAGGAGGTAGTGAGATACTGTCATTTTGCAGAAGTCTAAAACTTTAATAAATAGGCTGCAAAAAAGACCGAAATTATCTCAAAGTCAGCGACTTGATTTTGATTCGTCAGTATCTTGAAAAGCCGTTGGCAGAATGTTGAAGGGGAGAAATTTGATCAGAATAGCCAGCAGGACCGAGCCAAAAGGCACCATAAAAATAGCCAATGCAGGAACGGTTTTACAAATATCAAGAAGTTGAGACTTGACCAAAGCTTTTTCTTCGGGCGTGAGGGTTTCGCCGGAGCCCCATTTTACCATTAACTGGTACAGCTCTTTAGTCTGGCGAATTTCCTGGTAGATTTTATCCCGGTTTTCTAAAACCGTTTTTTTTATTTTGATGGAAACGGATTTCGAGAGCCGGGTTGCCCGTCTAACTACCATTGAACTTTATAGTGTTGTCGGTAAACTTTCCCATTTTTTGCAAGAAAATGACTGAATGACCCCGACGCTTCGGGGAATGTCAATATCCGTCATTAGGTCATTAGGTCATTTGTCCCGAAGCGTCGGGACGTCATTTTAGACAGCAGCAAGAATTCACCTCTGTCAATGACAGCGAAGCGTTAATGACTACTGATAATAGCCCCGTGGTTTAGATAGAGCACGACAAAGCGGGTAATTACATTTGCGGCTTCGCCGCGTTAGGTTTACTCCCACTTGAACAATTTCACTGAGATTCCAAAACACACAACCATCCAAATTGATAAAATACCCATTTCAGGCAAAACGTCGGAGAAGGAAAGACCGTTGTTGAAAATGCCGCGGAGGGATCTGACTAAATGAGTGAGAGGCAGGAATTCAACCAGCGGCTTGAGAAATTTCGGCATCCCGTCAACGGAAAAATAGACGCCGCTTAAAAAAACCATGGGTAGAAAAAGCGTGTTGGCGATTCCAGAGGCGGTTTCGGTTGTGTTGGCGATGCTTGCTACGAGAAATCCAAGCGCGATAAAAGCCAGCATCCCGATTGTCAGGACTAAGAAAAAATCAACAAGGTTGCCAATTATCTGGACATTAAACACGGTTGTGCCCAATATAATGAGAAGAGAAGCTTGCACCAGAACGATGAAGTAGCGATTTATAATTTGTCCGCCGATAAAAATCGGTTTTGGCAGCGGCGTGACGGAAAGACGCCGCAGCTTGCCCTTTTCGCGATAAGCCACCACCACCATGCCGATGGAGAACAGACTGGTGGAAACCACGCTCATGCCAATCAGGCCGGGAAGCAAAAAGTCAACATAACTTTGTGCTGTTCGTATCGGTTGAATGGCTCGTTGAGTTATCCGAATGGGAGGTTCCACATTTATAAGCTTC
>JADFPY010000262.1 GCA_022562085.1 candidate division KSB1 bacterium
TCCTTGGCAAAAGTTATTGCGTTTTGAAAGACTTGTCGAGCCTGCCGCGCATGATCATTATTGCACTTCTCGACCAATTCACGAGCGCGTTCACTCAAGTTTTCGAATTTGACTCGCTCATTTTGAATTCGATCACGATTGACATCGGTTGTTCTGTTAACGATATCCATTGCCTGATAAGCCAATTGCATTGCCACACGATAATGTTCAGCCGCTTCCTGAATTTGGCCGGCACTGACTCCGTTTAGTGCTTTGTCCCGGTATGATTTGGCCTCTTGAAGCAGGCGCTCGGCTTGCTGGTTACAGCTTCCGATGACAAAATGATCTGCCCTTTGCAGCAACTCTTCTAATTGACTCTGCAGTCGCCGAACCGGGACCGCAAGCGCCAATTCCGTTGCTTTTTTTAGCAGGGAAAAGGCCAGATTCACTTTGGCGCGAGCTTTAATTAATTCACCGTTGTGAAGTGCTGTGACGGCCTCATCACGCAATCGTACTGCTTGAATAACAAGCTGCCGGGCAAGGTCGTTTCTAAAAGATTCGACCAGGTCTTTAACTTGTTCTATCGTGCGGTTCAATCTCTCGATTGTTTGAGCTGCATCGTTTGGAGACTGTGCTAAACCAATCGAAGAGAAACTCACACTAAACGCGAGAACCAGAACTAAGATTTTTAATGATATTTTAAACATAACCCCATTCCTAACAAAGATACTTTTAGATACCTTACTTTCGGCAAACGATATGCCAATATTGATTAAAAAAAATATTTGTAATAAACTATGTTGAAAATAAAGGGTTTAGAATAAGACCCGCTTTATTCACTAGAGGGATGAGAGAGTACCTTTCGGTTGAAAATGCTCTTTCAGGTACATAGAGGATGTACCTCAAAGTACACATGATCTGAACTTAAATCTTACCTAAAACACGCGTTTGGCCATTGGCATTTAGGCTTTGGTTTTTAATTTTTGAGAATTTACGTTGTGTCCCGACTTCTTCGGGATTGATTTTATTTGCTAAAACTAATTGCCAAAGCCAATCGCTCAATTTAGGCCTTGAATGCCACCAAGACGCTCCATCATCGAGTAAAGTTTTCTGCGCGTAATACCAAGAAATTTTGCGGCTTTGCTTTTGTTTCCGCCTGCTTTATTTAAAGCATTTTTAATCAATTTTTTCTCGACTTCTTCCAGGGAAAGTCCATCATCGGGGATTTCAAATGGACCGGAGGCGCCGAGGGATGGAACATTTTTAACATGCGGGGGTAAATCCTGGTCTGTGATTTTATCCGTATTTGACATAATGAGCGAGCGCTCAATCACGTTTTCCAGTTCACGAACATTTCCCTGCCAACGGTACTTTGTCAAAAGCTCCAGGGCATTGCCTTCAATCGCATCCTCTTTTTTACCAAGCTTGTTGAGAAAATGAGCAACCAAGTCTGGAATATCCTCTTTGCGTTCCCGTAGAGTCGGAAGTGTGATCGGGAAGACGTTGATGCGGTAATAAAGATCTTCGCGAAATGAATTATCTTTGAGCGCCTCTTCTAAATCACGATTGGTAGCAGCAATCGTCCTGGCCTTTATTTCAAGGGTCTTGGTTCCACCCACTCTCTCGATCTGGTGGCTCTGCAGCACGCGCAAAAGTTTCACCTGGGTGGACGGTGAAATGTCCCCTATTTCGTCGAGAAAAATAGTGCCGTTTGCCGCCAATTCAAAGCGGCCGACTTTCATTTTATCTGCGCCGGTAAAAGCTCCTTTTTCATGGCCAAACAACTCGCTTTCGAGCAGGCTTTCCGGAAGCGCGCCGCAATTCACCGCGACAAATGGCTCGGCATTGCGCGGACTCAAATGATGAATCGCCTGAGCCACCAATTCCTTGCCGGTGCCGCTTTCACCACGAATTAGAACGGTAGCGTCGGTGGGCGCCACTTTTTCGACCATTTTGTAGACTTCCTGCATGACGCCGCTCTGTCCCACCATGTTTGAAAGTGAGAATTTATCTTTCAGCTCGCGTTTTAACTGAATATTCTCTTCGGCCAGCTTGCGTTTCTCCATGATGTGCTTGACTTTCATTTTCAGCTCATCCATCTCGAATGGCTTGATGATGTAGTCATACGCGCCTTTTTTCATGGCTTCAACCGCATTTTGCGCCGTTGCGTAAGCGGTCATCAAAATCACTTCAGTATTCGGTTTCTGCTTTTTTACTTTTCCTAAGACATGCAAACCGTCTTTCCCGGGCATTTTCAGATCGGTTACCACCAGGTCAAACTCGTTCTGGCTAAATTTCTCCAAACCGTCTTCAGCGCTTTCGGCAGTCGTCACTTCGTAGCCGTCCGGTTCCAAAGCAAAGCGCAGGACTTTGCACATTTTTGGTTCATCGTCGATGATCAGGATGTTGCGTTTGAGCATATTGAATTCCCTTGTTAAACTTCGCTTTTCGGAAAATAGACTTGGTTTATCGTCACCGGTCATTCATAGTCACTTTGTAATTTTTAATGACGGCAAAGGCAAAATGACTTCAATGACTTTTTTCGGATTCCGCCGGCAAATAAAACCGCACGATCGTCCCTTTATCTTTTTCACTTTCAACTTCGATCCAACCGTTGTGTTTTTCAACCAAACGCTTGCAAATCGCCAGACCCAAACCGCTGCCTGAAGTCTTGGTCGTGTAAAACGGTTCGAAAATTTTCTCACTTTTAATATCAAAACCGCAGCCGGTATCCTCAATTTCCACCTTTACATATCGACCGCCTTTTCTACGGGGCTCATTTTTCAAACGGACCATGATTTTTCCACCGCCGTTCATAGCCTGAATCGCATTCAAGGTAAAATTCAAAATCAACTGATTCACCGCGTCTTCATCGTGATTCACGTCAGGCAGGTCATCGTAGTCTTTTTCCAACGCCACGTTTGCTTTATGGATTTCATCCTGAAGAGAAATCAAGGATTTCTCAACTGAGCTTTTTAAGTCGTTAGCATTGCGCTCGAGCTCGCGGTCGCGGGCAAAAGCCAAGAAATCACTCACAAGGCGATTCAGCCGTCGAACCTCGCTGGGAATAAATTCAAAGAGTTCATCCGGCTCGTCTTTAGAACCATACTTTGACTGGAGGACATCGGCGGTGCCCTTGATAATTCCTAAAGGGTTGCGAATTTCATGAGCGACGGTCGCGGCCATTTGTCCCATGGCTGCCAGACGTTCGGAATTTCTGAGGGACTCGTGGGTCTTAGTCAGAAGCCGGATGGCCCAAAATAAAACCAGAGAAAACAAAACAGCTATCGATATACTAATGATCCCGCCGAAAACCAGGCCGTTTTGAAAGACACGTAAAAGATCAAAAAAGTCAGCGCTGGCCTGCACGACAACGATCGCGACGACGTCCCCGAAGGGGCTGAGAACAGGTGAATATGCGTTTTTGAATCGATTGCCGGCAACAAGCTGCATCGGGGCCGCTTCAGGGATTCCGGCCGACGCCTGGCTTACCGATAAACTATCTTCTTCGACAAATGACAGCCGCTCACCAAATGGAAATAGCTCAGGGCTGCTTGCAAATAATCGAAAATCCAGGTCAACGAGATAGACACCCTGCAACTGATTTTGCCGCTGAATGTCGGTTAATATCTGCTGAAGACGTGAAGAAACAAGGCTTAGTCTACCTAATTCGATGTCTGAAGGGAAATCCGCGGTTTCAATAATCTGGGAGGTTAAAGTGGCTGTTGCAAGAAGGCGTCGACCCAACTCTTGTTCCAGATAATTTTCCATGTTTTGGAGAAATTTCCAGCTACCGAAAATGAACCCGAGCAAAACCATAATAGTCAGCGCGACCATCCCGGTCACCATGGCTTTGCGGCGGCGTAAAACTTTTTCGTCCAAATTTGAAGTTTGGGGCATTTTCAAGTCTCAGGCTTTAATCACGGCAGTTCTTGCTGGTGTTCATAAACTTCTCCCCGATCTAAAATAGTCATTACGCTGGGCTGTCATTTAAAGAGGATTATTTTCGCTGCACTCAATAATGACGCCCCGACGCTTCGGGGCAAATGACCTAATGACGTTATTTGTCATTCCGCGAAGCGTCGGGGTCATTGGACTATTTTTTGCACAAAAATGCAAGACTTTATTGGTAAAATTTAGCTTCATAAACCGCTTTGACTTCACCCTCCAAATACAAGTGTTCATCATGAGGATTTTTGGAAACTTTGAGGTTCCCGCCCTTCGTCATTATTTCAGTTGGGTATCGGGTTTTCTGTTTTAAGTGGGCCAGATAAGCCGAGGCCACGCACCCGGTGCCGCACGATAGGGTCTCGTTTTCAACCCCTCTTTCGTAGGTTCGTACTTTCAACTTATTCTCGCCGAGAACTTCGACGAAATTGATATTTGCCCCTGCGGGCTGGAAAGCTGCATGCTGACGATATTCAGGCCCCCATTTTTGCAAATCAAGCTCCGCAACCATTTTCCCAAACAGAACGAAATGCGGCACCCCGATGTGAATAAAACCGCCTTCGTCAAAGCCGTTCTCTTTAACAATACCCAGAGTTTCCTGCAAATCCCGTGGGGATGGCATTTTGAGTTTCACCCAACTACCGTCAACCTCGGCTTCGTAAACTGCCTCGCCAAAAACAAAAGACATTTTAGAACCAGCCAGTCCGTGTGAAAAAACAAAATGGGCCGCGCTTCTGGCGCCGTTTCCGCACTCGGTTTCGCTGCCGTCGGCATTAAAATACCGCAATCGGAAATCGTGCTTAGAACTCTCCTCAATCAGTAATACACCGTCTGCACCTGCTGAAGTTCGGCGCTGACAGATGCGCTTGAAGAAATCAGCATCTTCGGAAGTCAGCCCAAGGCTTCGATTGTCGATCAAAATAAAATCATTGCCGGTGGCAGAGTATTTGACAAAAGGAATATTGGTGTATTTTGACATGTTTTAAAAAATAAAGATAAACCGCGAATGTACACGAATTAATCGCTTTTCTTTTCGAGCACAAGCATCGTATTGTCTTAGACCGCTTCTCCTTTTATCTTCACTGTGAGAAGCTGTTTTCCAGCTCGCCACCAACTGATTCCCATGACTAATGCGAGCAAAATGCAAATGGCGGCTATCACGGGCTGATCTCTCCACATAAAAAACTGGATGCCTTCTTCGCTGCTACCTTTCACTGCGAACGAGATCGCAGCGAACACAATCATAAGTACCATAAAAATCGTACGACTGCGTTTGAGTTTTATTTCCTCGGACATAAGAATTCCCTCCTTGTAACTGGTTACTATCTCGGCGAAATGGCAAGTATTGTTTGTACGTGCCTAACTTTAATTTTAGCCTTCGAACAAACTTATTTTCTTCCAAAACACCTCAAGGTAGATGGTTGCGGAAATTAGCATAGCGGTTTCCGCAACCCAACAAGTGTCGGAGACCGTTGCGCTAGTCTCCGGCACTATCAAACTCGGGACAGGCTTTTGGCGAAGCAATCTCAAGTTTACTAATCGGGAGATTGCTTCGCTGAGAAACGCTCGCAAAGACATTAAAAATTATGTTCTTGATCAATCAGTAACTATTTATAGTCATTCACCCAGGATCCGTAAGTCGGATTCGGCAGGACAAAATACCTGGCCCCCCAGTTTGAGTCTTCGGCAATGTTTTCACGGTACTCGACTGCTTTGTCACTTCCCCAGATCGGTACAAAATCGCGAACGTTATCACCGAACAATGCCAGGATCACCAGCGGTCCGTTCTTTTCACATCTACCCGTGCCAGTTTCTAAACATTCTCGGCGAATCTTTTTCGTGTCTTTCTTACTCCTTTCAGTCAGCATGGTATCGCCATCTTGAAACAAACCCACTTCCCGGAGGTTACTTATGGTTGGAATTTCTTCCGGGTCAAAATCACGGTTGGTGATAAAAGCGATATGTGCTTTCGGCCCGAGGGAACGAACGCTGTCAATAAAAGCCTTGGCACCTGGAATGAGCGGTGCTGCCTCTCTTTTGACCCATTCCACCCAGGACTGGCGGGTGTAGCCGGCACCAATTGCGGTCCGTTCGACTGCATATTGTGCGTTGTCCAAAACCGTCTCGTCGACATCGAAAACAACCACCCAATTTTGGGCCTGTTTTGCAGCCGCTTCCTTGACAATTGGCCAGGCCATCCGATAAGTTTGTAAACAAGCCGCGGCATATTCGACTGAATACTTGACCCATTTGACGTCGTTCCGCAGCGGTTTCGATTCCTGAGAAAAAGAACAACTAGTCGAAAAAAGATAAAGACTCATTGACAAAATAATTGGTTGCCATAAAGAGGTTCGGGATTGCAAAATTTCCTCCTTTTTTAAAACAGTATTTTTTTAAAAGTAAAAATATTAAAAACGTTTGGACACAGAGAACTCAGAGTATCACAGCAGCGGCACAGCCGCAATCAATATTTTGGAGCCAGGATTAACCCGTCAGATAAGAGTTTTTAGGTTTTCTGTTTAGCTGATGTTTTTATCT
>JADFPY010000263.1 GCA_022562085.1 candidate division KSB1 bacterium
GGGTGATTTTTTGCCGGGGATAGCAGCCGTGGTAATAACCACATCACTATCTGCAACCACTTTGGTCATCATTTCGCGCTGGCGTTTATAGAATTCTTCGCCCATGGCTTTGGCGTAGCCACCGGAGGTCTCAGCCTCCTCGGTTTCAAGTTCGAGTTCCACGAACTTTGCCTCCAGGCTTTCGACCTGCTCTTTAACCGCCGGTCGCACATCGTAAGCCTGCACGGCTGCACCCAGGCGCCGGGCGGTGGCAATGGCCTGGAGTCCTGCGACCCCCGCTCCCACTACGAAGACCTTGGCAGGTGT
Source organism: candidate division KSB1 bacterium (assembly GCA_022562085.1). Taxonomy (NCBI): domain Bacteria; kingdom Pseudomonadati; species Candidatus Zhuqueibacterota bacterium. Next base: position 307 of record JADFPY010000263.1, read on the forward strand.
GATGGTGCCGGCGGCGGTAATCATCATCGGGTAAATCTTGTTAAGTGCAGAGGCGGCCAGGAGAACAGCCTTGTAGCCCGCTATGGTGGCCATTGAGCTCAAGACATCCATGGGCTGGGCGCGGGTAATACGCGGCAGCAGCTCCAGGGCGAAGGATGTGACTCCTGTTGCTGCCAGGTCCTGGGCGGCTTTGGGAGCTCCCAGGGGGTTCAACAGACCCAGCACGATTTGGCCGGAGCGAAGCAGTTTTAGATCGGAGTTGGTATCCATACCCTGCACTTTGAGAACCACCTCGGCCGAAGCGTACAGTTGTTTTTGATCCCCTGCGAGACCTGCCCCTTTTTCCTGGTAGGCGGAATCCTGGAACCCGGCCTTCTCACCCGCTCCCTTTTGTACCAGAACTTCGAGACCTGCTTTGACCAGGGTAGAGACAAATGAGGGTACTAAAGCGACTCGCCGCTCATTTGGATGGGATTCTTGGGGTACTCCGACGATCATATGAACCTTTAAGTGTAGGGTACATGCCGGAATGAAGGATAATTGTTTAGGTGAATAACAATTTTTTAATAAAATATCAAGGAAAGTAAAAGTCAAGGAAAAATGTTCATTTTAAGTCTCGACAAACAGGAACTGCTACTAATATGAATGACGAGTTGGAAAAAATATTACCACCGAAATGCGCCGAATGCACCGAAATTCACCGAATTAATAGATATGACTTTAGGACTGATGCACATTTTATAGTTTCATTTTCAAGAATACTAAAATATCATACTTTCGGTGACCCTCGGCGACTTCGGCGTGATTCGGTGGGAAAATTATACTGTCGCGACTATCCGATTAACCGATTTTAAATATAATTAAACTAACTGGTCATTCATATTACTAATGTTTTTTTCCAATTTCTTGATATCAGCCGTAGATAATTCTTGGCGGGGACGCCTGCTTGAGCTATTTATTCCCCTCCTTCCGCGTAATCTTCAACTCTTCGCCATCGAAGGGGCAAAATTCGTTTTCAAAGGGAAAAGCTCGACTGCATTGAGGACAGTAACGTTTTAAATTATTTGCTTTTATGCCGATCCTGCTGCCAAGCCAGTTCTGACGAAACTCCAGCATCTCCTTCGTTAAAGTTGTCCCTGCCTGTTCATAAGGAACAACTTCAAACTCAGGATTGGTTTGAAAAATCAATTCCACCTTTTTTATAATTCCATTTTTTTCGAACTCAATTTCAACTTTGTCGCCGGGTTTATGCTTTTTCAGAATATCTTCAAAATCCTCCTTACTTCCGGGAGCTTGCCCATCAAAGCCAATAACATGATCTCCGTGGTCGAGACCCGCCTGATAAAGCGGGCTACCGATAAGAGTCGATCTTTCAACAATCGCCTTATCTTCTTCAAATTCAAATCTCAACGGACCCATCCACGCTTCGTCTTCCTTAGCACGGCGCAGAAGTAAACCGGCCTGGGCCAGTAATTCTTCATAATTCACCAGCTCATGACCCTGAATATAATTTTCGAAAAACTGACTTGCGAAACCAACATCCCCTGTCACTTCACCAAGGATGTCGCGCAAATCTCCATTTGTATAAGGAACCTCTGTCTTGCCGTGTCTGTCCCAAACCGCCCGCATAAAATTATCCAATGTGACGCCCGTGAAATTGTTCCTCAAGGTCAGATCAAGGCCAAGGCCAATTGCGGCGCCGTAAGGATAATAAGAGATAAAGGTATTTGAAAAATTTCTCGGATCATTTGAGAGCGCCCGATCCACGAAGGGAGCCTGCATGCTCATTTCAACCGCACTAAAATAGCGGCGGCCACGGCCATTTAAAACTGTGTTTAATTGGCCTGACAAGTTTTTCGAAAAACGGTCGATACTAATAAGTTTCGCGCGTTTTAAAACCAAAGCATCGTAGTAACTGGTAAACCCTTCTGCGAACCAAAGCTCACCGGACATATTCGCCTTTTCGAAGTCAAATGGTTCCAGGGAACTCGGGCGAATTCGTTCAACATTCCAGGCGTGAAAAAACTCATGGGAAACCGTACCTAAGTTTCTAACAGCGTGTTTATCTAAAGACCGGGTGCTGGTTAAGATAGTGGAATTGCGGTGCTCCATACCATCGCCACTAATATGCGGTAAATAATCAGCGATGAAAGTATAAGTTGAGTTGTCGAACGCAGGCGCTTCACCGAAAATAGCTACCTGCTCTTCGACCACGGCTTTACACATTTCAGCAAACGAATCCACCTCTGCATCGCTTCCATCATGATGCAGGGCCAGCCGAATCTCTCCAGCGACCCCATTGGCACCTAAAGACCACTGGCGCAATTGAAAGTCGCTAATTTCGGTTGGGCTATCCATAAAGTAATCTAAATTGGGGGCGGTAAAAATCTCCGGCTTTTTGGTAGGCGCCAGTTGGGTGGCGATCTGCCAGTCGGGCTTCGGTTTACTAAATGTGATTTCAATGGGCCGTTTCTCAAGTCCTCGGGCCCACATAAAGGTCGCCGGCATGTTGATGTGAGCATGGGTATTATCCACAGCCAGATAGGTTCCATCACAGCGATCGCCAAATATAGTGTAACTGATTTTAACGGTACCGTCATGGCCGAATACGTTCCACTGATGCGGATTCGGGCGATTAATTTGCAATTCTTTATCCTGGCTGTCCACGGCCTTTACATTGTAGACATTTTTAGCAAACTCATGCAAAGAATAGCGGCCTGGTGAAGTGCGGCTCATTCTAATCTCCAATGGTGAGGAAGTCACGTCGGGAAAAATTACCGAAATCTCGGCTTCGTGGTGGTCAGCATTGTCAAATGAAATATGATATTTCACGGGGCTTTGGGCGTAGCTCCCTGCTGAAATTGCGAATAAAAAGATCCAGCAAAACCATTTCATATTGTTTCTCCTCAAAGAATTAAAGTTTAAAGGTTTCGGCTTGCTTTGGAAAGAATAAATGACGTAGGTGCCATAAGGTAGTTTTCAAAGAATCCTAGTTGTTAATATTGAACTTAAGATTGTCCAAAATCAAAAACATGGCCTTTGTGCACCAACGTCATAAATTCAATTGAAGGTGAAAAGTTTTAATTGTGATGACCGAAACTAGGGTGAGGCGTCCCGCCAAACGATTTCTGCATGCAGCTCAGTGCTTAGAAATCCTCGGCGAGACCCCTTCGGACTAGCAAATTTGGAGTTTTCGGTCAATCATTAATTAAAACATTAATCTATGAATTATCAAACATCAAATCAACTTTTATGTTGACATTCTAAAATACAACTCGTAACTTTACCTGTAGCATCTTTTGATTTAAACCCCAGCATTATCTGAAAAAATCTTTTAACAATGGGAATGATGTGTTCCTGAAACCCGGTTTGAACAATTAAGATCTTTGCGACGTAATATAATTAAAAGATGTTTGAAATGTACCGATATATGATCTTATGAAGAAACACGGCCAAAGTCTCGACAAAATTATCGAAAGGACATCTGAATTAAAGCAGGTGCGCAAGGACGAGGTGCATTTCGGTGATCTGGTCGTTATCTCTACCCAAAATTCGGTTTATTCAATCCGCGTTCTCGACAAGGGATTTTACCTGGTGTCCGGCGGGTGGTTTGAACAACAAGGGCTTGCACCGCACAAGATTAGAATTGCGGGGTGCACCTGGGGCAGCAGTATCATTAAAATGGATATTATCGCGGCCTGCGGACTCTGCCTTGAATTTAGCAACCGACTTGTAACTTCCCCCATTAAAAAGTTTTCCGTATTTCCCTCCGGCTTGCAGAATTAGTTTTATCGGCTACGGCTGAACCCGGGGCTTAGAAAAACACTCCTCCCTTCTTTACTTCACTTTAACTATCTTATCCGAAAAAGCTTTTACTCTCGACTCTTCTACAAAATTATCAGCTTTACCATCTTTCTTGAACGTGCTGCCGACAATCAATCCGTCCACTTTAGAATAAACTTTAGCAAGATTTTCGGGAGTCACGCCGCTGCCGATTAGAATTGGCAGGCTTGTGTTTTGCCGCACGATATCGATGTCTTCGGTTTGGGTTTCTGAACCGGTTGATTCACCGGAAACGATAATAGCATCCGCCTGGCCGCGCTCGGTTAAGTCCCTGGTTTTAGCGGCCAGCCCGCGGTTGCCCAAGGGAGCTGAATGTTTGACGCCCACATCGGCGAAGATGAGCACATTCGATCTGAGACTAGCCCGCAACCGCAACGTTTTATGAGCAGCCCCTTCGATAATTCCCTGGTCCGAGACCACAGCGTCCATGTGCACATTCACCCTGATGAAGTCGGCTTCAGTTGCGGTGGCAACGGCAAGCGCTGACTGGGCATCATTCCGCAACGCGTTCACTCCAACCGGAATCTCAACCACATTTACGATTTCACGAGTTACGGCAGCCATTGCAGCAATAGTTTCTGTGGGCAGTTTATTCGGATAAAATGGTATGTCCCGGAAATTTTCAACAATGAGTCCATCTATCGGATAGCGCTTAAAAATTTCTACCTCAGAAAGGGCGGTGTCGTAGATTTCAGCTATTTTTCCCGAATAGCGCGGCGAACCCGGGAGAGGCATCAGATGAACGCAGGCGATAATCGGTTTGGGAGTTTTGAATATATCTTTGAATTTCATTTTTCTGCTAAAAATTAACTTGTTGTTTAGTTAGTATCGAGTATTAATACGAATGACCAGTGAAAAAATTATTTCCACCGAAATGCGCCGAACGCACCGAAATTCACCGAATTAGTAGTTATGATTTTAGGACTGTATGTGCATTTTGTAGTCATTTTCAAGAAGACTAAAATATAATACTTTCGGTGACCCTCGGCGACTTCGGCGTGATTCGGTGGGAAATGACTTTTGAGTGGAACAGTAAATAAAATACCACAACGGGTTAAAATTAAAAAAGGAGCTCAATTGCTTTTTAGCCGTCGAGCTCCTTTTAATCCAATAGATTGCTGCTTGCTTCCTTTCTACTTCATGGTTGTTTCTTCAGCTGCTGCTAGCTGGTCCTGCATATCCGCTGTGTCCCAGGTGACCCATTCCTCAGCTGCTTTGCCATCGGCATACCGGGTCATGCTCATACCCCTGACGGAAATCATCTTATCGAGATCTTTATTCGTACCGGTTACGGTCCAGGAGGATGCAACCATGTCACCCTCAGCGATTCTTTTGTGAACCTGAACATGGAAATCGGGGTAAATCGTACGAATATTTGTCATGTACTCCTTGAACGCTACGGCGCCCTCAATTTTCGGTGTGTGCCAACTATTGGGCAAGTGACGAACGAAGTCAGCAGCGATCATTTCGTCTATCAGATCCAGGTTGCCATTATTCCAGGCTTCGGCTGCAAAACGATCTGCCAGGGCTGCGTTCGTTTCAGCAGTTTTGTCCATTTGGGCGCAGGCGCTAAAGGCAAATAAAGCCCCTAAAAGAAAAATGAATATTTTTTTCATCGTTTCCTCCTCTTTCTGTTAAATGAATAAGTAAATTACTAAAAAATATAGTCATACCGTCTTGAAAAAAGCAAGTAAAAAAACAAGTTTTGATTTAATTTGATTTCTCCGGAAAAATTAAGTTCAGAATGAACCCGGTCAATCCGCCGACCACCAGTCCTTGACTTAACAAAGATTTGACTGCCTGTGGAAAATGCTGCAGTACTTCCGGCCGGTATTCGACGCCCAAACCGAGCGCGACTGAAGCGGCGATGATGATCATGCTGCGTTTGTTCAGGTCAACATTGCGGTGAATAATCGCCATGCCGCTGGTAAAAATCATGGCAAACATAATCAAAGCGCCGCCGCCGATCACCGGGGCCGGGATGGTTGCAACCAGGACACCCACTTTTGGAATCAACCCGAGCAAAACCAGAAAGCCGCCGCCGATTGCTGTCACATGCCGGCTGACCACACCGGTGAAATTCACCAAGCCGACGTTTTGCGAATAAGATGTATTCGGGAAAGCGCTGAACAGCGCCGCCAAAGCGCTCATGAGGCCGTCCGCAACCAGGCCGCCCTTCATTTCCCGGCTTGTTGGATTTCTATTGACAGCCGCGGTCGTTCCGGCAATATCGCCCATGGTTTCTAAAGCGCTCACGACATAAATAAAACTCATGGTGAGTATCGGCGCCAGGTTGA
>JADFPY010000264.1 GCA_022562085.1 candidate division KSB1 bacterium
CGCTTTTCCCTGATTTTATCGGCAGCTTGAATTGCTGCATTTCCAGCCATGAAGGTAACCCGGCTCGAATAGGAACCTAAATCAATCGGGTCGGTGTCGGAATCTGCTGAAAAGATGCGGATGCGATCAAGGTTTACACCTAACGGCTCGGCGACACATTGAGCCAGCATGGTGTCACTCCCCTGCCCTATTTCCGCGGCCATACAGTGAACCGTGATTCCGCCGTCCATATCAATTTTCAGGTGAACAGTCGACTGCGGAAGTTCATTAAAATAAATGCGGTGTGCGCTGCCGCTGATGTAAAAACCACAGGCGACACCGACTCCCTCTCCATATGGCAGCTTGCCGTGCTTTTTATCCCATCCTGAGCGCTGGCGGGCCCGGTCGATACATTCGCGAGTTCCGTTGCTGGTGATTCTAAAACCGTTAACCGTTTCAGTATTGGCTGGCAATAAATTCTGCAGGCGAAAATCACAGGGATCGGTGTTCGCTTCCTCGGCAAGCAGATCCATCACCACTTCAAAGGCGTAGCGGGAATTCGCGGCACCATGTCCGCGCATCGCCCCGCAGGGCGCTTTATTTGTATAAACTCTGCGTCCGGCATATTTGAAATTCGGAATTTTGTAAGGACCCATTGAAAGGACGCCGTTATAATAAGTCGTCACGACACCAAAACTTCCCCAGGCGCCGCCATCAATCGTGGCATCTAGATCCAGAGCGGTAAGCTTGCCCTTTTCGTCTGCAGCAATGGTAATGTGGGTTTTGGTGGGATGTCTGCCGTGATTGTTATAAAAGACTTCTTCGCGATCAAAGAGAATTTTCACCGGACGACCGCATTTTCTGGAAAGCAACGAGACGATCATTTCATGGGGAAACGGATCGCTTTTACCACCAAAGCCGCCGCCGACCATCGGTCGAATAACCCGGATCTTGTGCATCGGCATTTCCATCACTTCGGCCAACGCCCGGTGCAGATAGTGAGGCACTTGTTGTGCCGACCAAATGATCAGACGCTGGTCTGCATCGAAATGTGCGATGCTGGCGATCGGCTCGGTAAAGGCATGAGTCACACCGACAAAATCAAAATCTTTTGTGATGGCGTATTTTGAGCTCTTTATCGTACCTGGTACATCGCCAAAATGTTGTTCAACAGATTTATGGATGTTTGTGCCATCTTCTGTCTTATCCTGAATGGGCTCATCCGTTTTTTTCAGGCCGTCATCCAAACGCACAACGGGATCGAGTTTTTCCCACACAATTTCAAGGAGCTGCAAGGCTGCAATCGCGGTCTCTTCGTCAATGGCAGCTACCGCAGCTACACAGTCGCCGATATAAAGCGCCTTGCCTTCCCTGCCGGGAGCGCCTGGTTTAGGCAGACTAATTTCGTCTTTTGAAATCGGTAAAACACCAAAGCGATTTTGCGCACCTGGTTCGTCTCCTGTAAGCACCGCATAAACGCCGTCCAAAGCCTCGGCCTTTGAGACATCAATACTTTTGACTCTGGCGTGCGAATACGGACTGCGTAGAATCTTGCAAATCAGCATTCCCGGGAGTTTGATATCGTCGGTGTAAAAGCCTTCGCCGGTAGTTTTTTTGAGCGCGTCTACAAGAGGCACTCGTTTTCCGATGATGTTTAAACTTTGCTTCGCGTTTTTCATGTTGGGTTTCCTTTAAAAAGAAGTTCTCTAATTACTTCTTTTCTCCATTGCCTTGTAATTTTGCAACATTTTCAATGGCATCTACGATTTTAATATAACCTGTGCATCGACACATATTGCCTGAGATCGCTTCTTCGATTTCCTCACGCTTCGGATCCGGATTTTCATCAAGCAAAGCTTTCGCGGTCATAATGAATCCTTGCGTACAAAATCCGCACTGCGATCCGCCGGATTCGGCAAACGCCCGCTGCAAAGGATGCACAATCGGCGACTTCAACCCTTCGATGGTAACAATCTTTTTACCAATGCACTCCAGCGCCATGGTCAAACAAGACAGCCTTGCCCGGCCATCTATCAGGACATTACAGCAGCCGCAGGTGCCCATGTCGCAGCCACGTTTAGTGCCGGTTAAATTTAGATTTTCCCGGACGACATCGAGAAGCACATCGTATTCCCGGATTGCGGTCTCCTGAGTTGAGCCGTTGATGTTTAGTTTGATTATTTTACGAAGCATTTGATTTTACCTTTTACTTCTTACGAAAAAGTTCGCGGGCAATGATCACTCTTTGAATCTGACTGGTGCCTTCATAAATCTGGAAAATTTTGGCGTCCCGCATCATTTTCTCAACCGGGTATTCTGCTGAGTAGCCGTAGCCGCCAAACACTTGCACCGCATCCGTTGCTGTTTTCATGGCCATGTCCGCCGCAAAGGCTTTCGCAAAGGCTGCCTCAAGAGTATTTGGTTTACCCTGATCCGTTTTCCATGCGGATTTCCAAACCAGCATGCGCGCAGCTTCGACATTCATAGCCATATCCGCAATCATAAAACTCACCGCTTGATGTTTTGAAATCGGGACACCAAAGGTCGTGCGTTCCGACGCATATTTAATAGACTCCTCCATGGCGCCTTGCGCTAAACCCACTGCGGCAGCCGCCACGATAGGCCGCGAATGATCAAAGGCAAACATGGCAATTTTCCAGCCCTCACCTTCACTGCCTAACCGATTGGCCTCTGGAACTTTGACATCCTCAAAAGTAATCCCGCGCGTGTCTGAGGCTCTCTGTCCCAATTTTTCCTCATGTTTCCCGACCGTGACTCCGGGCGTATCTGCGGGCACTATAAAAGCCGTCATTCCTTTATAGCCGGCTTCCGGATCCGTGTAAGTTAATACAAAAAACCACTTGGCCTGAGCGGCGTTGGTGATCCACATTTTCTGGCCGTTGATGACATAGTCGTTGCCAACTTTCCTGGCATTCGTCTTGATCCCGGCAACATCAGAACCGGCGCCCGGTTCCGTTACCGCATAAGCGGAAAACGAAAATTCCTCAACCATCTGCCCCAGATATTTTTTCTTTTGCTCTTCGTTAGCAGCTACCAGCAACGGTCCCTCGGCGAGCATATTTGACATCATCGAAGTGCCGATTCCGGTACAACCAACCCCAAACTCTTCGGCAATCAAGCAATCGTCAAGAACGCCAAGACCGGCACCGCCGTATTCCTCAGGGACCTGGATATTCATCAAGCCCAGCTCCCACGCTTTCTTAATCACTTCGGTTGGAAACTCCGCTTTCTTGTCGTATTCAGCAGCAACGGGTTTAATTTCTTTTTGGGTGAATTCCCGTGTCAGGTCTCTCAGTTGCTTTTGTTCATCGGAAAGGCTAAAATCGATCATGATTCATCCTTTAGATATTTTTCTATTCCATTAGTTGTAACTAACTTGCTCCAGCAACAAGGTCATTCCCATACCGCCGCTCACACATAAAGTAGCTAATCCCAGAGAGGCTTCTCGCTTACGCATTTCATGAACCAAAGTCACAGTAATTCGTGTTCCCGTACAACCAATTGGGTGTCCTAAAGCTATGGCCCCTCCATTAACATTGACCTTGTCAAGGTCAAAATCCAATTCTCGATGACAGGCCAACACTTGCACTGCAAAAGCCTCGTTCAACTCAATTAAATCAATATCGTTAAGGGTCAACCGGTTGCGGTCTAGCAATTTTTTAATGGCGGGAACCGGCCCAATCCCCATCAGGGCAGGTTCCACACCGGCAACCGTATAATCAACGATCCTGGCCATGGGCTTGATGTTTAGTTCATTGCTTTTAGATTCCGAAACCACCAAAACCGCTGCCGCACCATCGGTAATTCCTGAGGCATTTCCTGGGTGAACCGTTCCATTTTCTTTGAAAACGGGCGTGAGTTTGGCAAGATCTTCTATCGTGGTCTCGGGCCTGGGATGCTCATCAGTTTCTATTAAATTAACTTGTCCTTTTCTGCCTGGGATTTCAGCAGCCACAATCTCATCTTTGAATCCGCCATTTTTTTGCGCAGTTTCAGCTCTTTGCTGCGACATCAATGCGTACTCATCCGCTTCCTGACGGGTAATTTCATATTTTTCCGCCAGATTTTCGGCTGTGCCTCCCATCATTTCTTCACAGAGTGGACAAAGAAAGCCGTCCCGATACATACCGTCAACCAGTTCAGCATGGCCGAGTCTGTATCCCCAACGAGCACGGGGTAAAAAGTAAGGCGTGTTGCTCATGCTCTCAGTTCCGCCAGCCAATACAATCTCTGCATCACCCAGGGCAATTGCCTGATAAGCGTTGACGATTGCTTTCATTCCCGAAGCGCAAGCTTTATTGACGGTATATGCCGGTACCGTTTCCGGACAGCCACTTTTGTAGGCAATCTGGCGCGCTGGATTTGGACCTGCTCCCGCCTGACGTGCATGACCGAAAATCACTTCATCGATTTGACCGGGTGCAATTCCGGCTCTTTTGATGCATTCTTTGGCCGCGATCGTCCCCAACTCGGGAGCTGTCAAAGAACTGAACTGCCCACCAAATTTGCCGATGGACGTTCGAACCGGCGCACACAGAAAAATATTTTTATTTCGTTCGATCATGGATTAAAAAGCAGGGAGATCATTTGCCCTGAAATTGCGGCTTCCGCTTCTCACGAAAGGCACTTATACCTTCTTTATGATCTTCGGTTTTGATTAAGATACTCTGCGCCAAACTTTCGAGGGTCCGACCCGTTGCCATGTCAACATTCACACAATTCCATAAAATGCGTTTGACCAAACCTAAAGCCACTGGGGCACGAGTGAGCAAATGTTCGGCTAATTTTTGAGCTTCATCTAACAATTTATCATGAGAGATAACTTTGTTTATCAGTCCGATTTTTTCTGCTTCACTTGCTGAAATCATTTCACCGGTAAAAATAAGTTCTTTGGCTTTTCCGTAACCGATGAGTTTGACGAGCCTGGAGCATCCGCCCACGCCCGGAATGAGACCAATTAAGTTCTCTTTAAAACCAAACTTCGCTTCTTCGGATGCGAAGCGAATGTCACACGATAAAGTTATTTGCAGTCCGGCACCAGTGCATGGCCCATTGATAGCCGCAATCACGGGTTTTTCGAGGGTTTCTAAAGTATCAAAGAAATTGGTAAACCCTTGCGTTTCACGTCGAAACTCAGGGGTCTTCCAATCATTATCTAAAAAATCAATATCGCCGCCTGCAGAAAATGCCCGCCCCGCACCGGTAAATACAATCACTCTAATTTGATCATTTGAAATCAGTTCGTCGCTTAGAGCTTTGAACTCTGAACGCATTTCGGCATTCATGGCATTGAGTTTTTCGGGACGATTCAGGGTGACCGTGGCTATTCCGTCTGCGTCTATTTTGAATTTGATGGTTTTAAAGGAATCAGACATAGATGTTTTCAAAAATCGATAACCAATTACCGGTGCTATCGCTCAAAGTGAAGGCATCGGTGTTGAATCAACTCGTTGCAATGACAACCGATTTCGTTTCCATATAATAATCCAACGCTTCTGAGCCGTGCTCTTTGCCGAGCCCGCTCTGCTTAAAGCCGCCAAAAGGCAGCTGATCAAAAATAATTTGCGCTGAATTAATCCAGGTGTAGCCGGATTCAATGCGTTCAGCAGCGAAGTGCGCGCGGTTTATATCTCGGGTCCAAATAGATGAGCCCAGGCCGTAAATGTGGTTGTTGGCTTTTGCGAGCGCTTCGTCTAAATCCCCAACCCGCATAATGGGCAAGGCAGGTCCAAAGACTTCTTCCTGGACAATTTTGGAAGATTCATCAATATCGGTTAGAAGAGTGGGCATGTAAAAATATCCTTTCTCGTACTCTGCACCTTCGGGTCGGCTGCCACCTACTAAAACACGTGCGCCTTTATCAACCGCGTCCTGAACCTGCATTTCAACTTCTTCGCGTTGAGATTTCGAATGCATCGGGCCAATCATGGCGCCCTCTGCCATGCCGTCCTTTAGTCTAAGTTTTTTCGCCTTTACAGTTAATTTTTCAATAAACTCATCTGCGATTTGTTCAAAAAGATAGAGCCGCTTTACCGCCAGGCAGGCCTGCCCACAGTTAAAAAAACGCCCAACTGAGGCAGCGCTAACTGCTTTGTCGATGTCACCGTCTTCACAGACAATCATCGGATCGCTGCCGCCCAACTCAAGCGTAACCCGTTTGATTTCCTTGGCCGCAGCTGCCATTACTTTTCGGCCGGTATCGGTAGATCCGGTAAAGCCGATTTTTCGAACTTTGGAATTCTCAATAATTTCCTGCCCGACCGTGCTTCCGGGCCCCGTGACAATATTCAACACGCCTATGGGAAGGCCCGCTTTAAACATCAACCCAATCACCTTCGTTGCCGTAAGCGGTGTGGTTCCTGCGGGCTTTACGACAAATGTATTGCCAGCGAGAAGTCCCGGAGCGAGTTTATTTCCCATGAGCGATACCGGAAAATTCCATG
>JADFPY010000265.1 GCA_022562085.1 candidate division KSB1 bacterium
CCCCGCGCTTGATATTTTGCACCAAACCGCGTTCAACCAGCGCCAAATTCAAAACAGCATCTTCGGGTAACTTTGACAGGTTGTATTCTATCTCTAATTGATTTGATTCTTTGCTGCCTGATTTTTCCAGAAATAAAGTAAAGTCAGCCGATTTCTTAAGTGCAGATTCTATGTTTGCTCTGGCTTTGGCCCGGTTTGAGCCCACGAATTCTTCTGTGCCATTAACGATCATTTGCGGTGTGTAAATCCGGTTGGACCGGAAGGCCTGGGCATACCTTTGCTGCCGTCCGGAAAAAGCTTTTTTTGCATAAGGATCCTTCCAGCCGATATAGTCCCAATAATCGACATGAAACGCGAGAGCAAACACCGGTTTTTTGTTATCGCGAGCATTGGCAACAATCTCTCCTAAAAGTTTATCCGCCGGCGGGCAGCTCGAGCATCCCTCTGAAGTGAATAATTCCACAACAGCGAATGAGCTGGTAGAGTTGTTATCGTCGGAATGAACTTGAGCCTGGCCATGACTCGTTCCCTGGAAACAAATAAGAACCAACAACGATAAAGAACTTAAAATTAAACCACGCTTCATTTCTTCTCCTTGGATTAGCATTAATTTATCTAACCCATACCAGGTCGCATTTTGTTCCCGCAAATTATTGACCAACAGGTTTCCGCTTGACATTTTGCCGTAATTTGATAGCTTATTTATTCTTCACTTGTCTACACCTTTCATTCGACGTAAAAAAAACATTGAGATATGAAGGAGAAAAGGTCGAAAAACCAGTGAGAATCACCGTTTGCCAACTCGCTAATGATACTGAAGCACTGCTCAAGGATTGGCAGCAACTGACAAGCCATGTAAAAGCTGAGGCTAGCGATCTTGTTTTGCTTCCTGAAATGCCTTTTTATCCGTGGATTGCTAAAACCCGGCAGTTTGATCCGGAAACCTGGCAAGAGACGGTTGCTGCCCACGACAATTGGCTCACACATTTTGGGGATCTTTCTCCCGCAAACATCATTGGAACGCGACCCATTAATTCTGCGGGCCGGCGTTTGAACGAAGGCTTTGTCTGGGATTCCAAATCAGGATATCGAGCAGCCCATGCAAAAACTTATTTGCCCGATGAAGAAGGTTTTTGGGAAGCCACCTGGTATGATCGGGGTCAGGTAGATTTTAAACCCGTCGACTTAGGACAAGCTCGCGTCGGTTTCCTCATTTGTACCGAACTCTGGTTCATGCAGCACGCCAGAGCTTATGGCCAGCAGGCGATTCATTTGCTGGCCTGTCCACGGGCGACTCCGAGATCGACTTTGGACAAATGGTTAGCGGGCGGCCGGGCAGCGGCTGTTGTGTCCGGTGCTTTTTGTTTATCATCTAATCTGATTACACTTGGCGGACCGAAGGAGATGGGGGGACCAGGCTGGATAATCTCACCTGACGGAGATGTGCTGGCCACAACTTCTGTCGACCGGCCAATTGTTACCTTAGAAATTGATTTAAGTGAAGCAGAACAAGCTAAGAAAACATACCCGCGTTATGTACTCGAATAAAATCCGGAGGAATTTTCATGAACAGGTTTAAAGTCAAATGTTGGTCTGTTTGGGTTTCAGGTTTGATATTTACGTTTACTGCACAGGCCCAGGAAATTGGCCCGGCAAACGGTTCATTAGTAATTGTCGGCGGGGCTCTGAAAGATCAGACCATCCTGAAACGTTTTCTGGACCTTGCCGGCGGCGCTGACGTCCCGATTGTGGTCATTCCAACTGCAGGAGGACGCGAAGACTACGACCAATATTGGCGCGGCTTAAAACAATTTAAAGAAGCGGGCGCCACAAATTTGACCGTACTTCACACTTACGATCCCAAAGCGACCGATGCAGATGAATTTACCCAGCCAATAAATGAGGCCCGGGGTGTTTGGTTCGCGGGCGGCCGGCAATGGCGTTTGGCGGATTCTTATCTCAACACAAAAGTGCACGAGGCGCTCAAGGCACTCCTCGATCGCGGCGGTGTGATTGGCGGCTCCTCAGCGGGGGCCACCATACAAGGTTCTTACCTGGCCAGAGGCGACACTGAAACCAATACAATTATGATGGGAGATCACGAGGAAGGTCTGTCTTTCCTGAAAAACGTTGCCATCGATCAACATCTTCTCAAACGCAACCGCCAATTCGATCTGATTGAGATAATCGAAGCCAAACCCGAGCTTTTGGGAATCGGCCTGGATGAAAACACAGCAATCGTCGTTCGGGGCGATGAATTTGAAGTCATCGGGCAAAGTTACGTTGCGATTTACGATCACAACCGCATGCTCGATTCCGGCGGCAAATTTTACTTTTTGTCACCGGGAGATTGGTTTAATTTAAAAACCAGGGAAGCATTCCGGCCAACCACTACCCGGGAGCCGCTGGAACGAGTTACTAAAAAAAGCTGGGCTGAACAATAAGCTGAATTTACCGGACTGGAGAAAACAAATGCTGAAAAAAAGTTTTATTTTGCTGACTTTGTTGATCTCGAACTCATTCGCCAGTTTGACTTTTGCACAAAATTCCTCAATGCTGGGTTTCACTCAGGCATCAGCGGAAAAACAGCGCGAGCTAGAACAACAAATTATCGGAAAGCCTTCCGGCGATCGCATGTTGATATACCACAAAGCCATGACCGCCGAACCTCACCATGCCGGCACGGCGGCAAACGTCCGCACCGCGGAGTACTTTGCGGAGAAATTGCGCGAATTTGGTTTTGATGAAATCGAAATGAACACCTACGAGGCTTTGCTGCCGCGCCCGATCGAACGCCTCGTCGAGCTTCTCGAACCTGAAAAGTTTACGCTGAAACTCATGGAACCGGCTTTTCCCGAAGATCCGGATTCGGGCCAGGAAGGCGTCCTCCCTCCTTTCAACGCCTACTCTGCAGACGGCGACGTGACCGCCGAAGTTGTTTATGTGAATTACGGCATCCCGGCTGACTATGACATTCTGGACTCGCTGGGCATTTCAGTCGAAGGAAAAATTGTCATCGCCCGCTACGGAAAGAGCTGGCGCGGCATCAAGCCCAGGCTTGCCGGCGAACGCGGCGCCATCGGCTGCCTGCTTTATTCAGATCCAGCCGATGACGGTTTTGCCAAGGGGGACGTTCTGCCGCAAGGCAAATGGCGACCGGGAGACGGAGTGCAGCGCGGCTCAGTCATGGACATGCCGACTTACCCCGGCGATCCTCAGACTCCGATGTGGCCCTCCAAAATCGGGGCGGAGCGCATTCCTTTAAAAGAAATCACCACCCTGCAGAAGATTCCGGTTTTGCCCATTTCTTACAACGACGCCCTGCCGATTCTTCGAAATATCGGCGGTGAAACGGTCCCTGAAAGTTGGCGCGGCGGCCTGCCCATTACTTATCATCATGGTCCGGGACCGGCAAAAGTGCACATGAAATTGAAATTCGATTGGGGGGTGCGCCCGATTGTAAACGTCATCGGTTATTTGCGCGGCAGTGAAGAGCCGGATAAAATTATCATGACCGGCGGCCACCGCGATGCCTGGACATTTGGCGGCCGCGACCCCATTAGTGGTGCGGTTTCTTTGCTGGAATCAGCAAGGGTCATCGCCGACCTCGCCAAAAAAGGCTTTTGGCCGAAGAGAACCATTGCCTTTGCGAGCTGGGATGGGGAAGAATACGGTTTGATCGGCTCCACCGAATATGGCGAAGAATTTGCTGAAAAACTTCAGAGCGAGATGGTGGTTTATCTTAACCGGGAGAGTTACACGGCCGGGGATTTTAGCGCCGCAGGCAGCCATTCCCTGCAGCCCTTTATCAATGAAATTTCTCGCGAGGTCAGGGTTCCGGGAGACTCGCTCACCATCCACGAATCCTGGAGCAAACAATTTGATGAAACCGAACTTGTGGCTCAAGGGGCCCGCAAGGATGTTCGGCTCGGCGCTCTGGGTTCCGGCAGCGATTATACGGTCTTTCTGGATCACCTGGGGATTCCAGCAATCAATTTAGGATTTAGCTCCGGCAACGGTATTTATCATTCGCGCTATGACAGCCACTGGTTTTTTACAACCCACGGTGACCCGGGCTTCGCTTTTGGGGAAAAGCAAGCTGAGCTGGTGGCGATTTTTCTCACGCGCATGGCCAACGCCGACGTCCTGCCCTTTACTTACACCAGCACGACTGAAACCATTGACCGTTATCTGGACGAGCTCGATGAGGAACTCAAAAAGCGTGACTTAAACGAGTCCATTCATCTCGCAACGATTCATGCGGCGAATGCAGAATTGCAGGCAACGGCGACGGTACTCGATGGTGAAATCAGACGCATCTCACAAATGAGCGCGGCGGAAATAGACCGTCAAAGCGACCCAATAAAGCAGTTGAATAATTTGCTTCTAAAAGCGGAACAGGGCTTTCTGCATCAGGACGGCTTGCCGGGGCGGCCCTGGTACCGGCATCAAATTTATGCCCCCGGTTTTTACACCGGCTATGGCGTGAAAACCCTGCCGGGGGTTCGCGAAGCCATTGAGAAAAAAGATGTCGGGGAAGCTGAGCAGATGACCAAAGTCCTGGCTGAAACTCTGGACCAGGTTCGCCAAACCTTGCTCGATGCAGTGGTCGTGGCGGCGGCAATCACGAAATCCCGGTCGAGGCATACTCAAAAATGAAGCTGAAGACAGATTTAAAAGTTTTCTGGCAAACCTGGAAAATAGTCTTCATTCTGGCTATTTTCAAACTGCTCATTCATCTACTCACCAATACAAACTACAGCTTCCACCGGGATGAATTTCTTTATCTTGCCGAAGGCCAGCATCTTTCCTGGGGCTATATGGAAGTGCCTCCGGTTATTGCCGTGCTGGGGTGGCTGGCGCAAAGCTTAGGAGGGAGCCTTTTTATGGTTCGCCTTTTCCCGGCATTGATCGGAAGTCTGACCGTTTTTCTCATCGGGGTCATGGTCAGAGATCTGGGCGGGAAGAAATGGGCGCAAATTTTCGCATGTGCGGCTTTTATCCTCTCCCCTGCTTTTATGCGCAGCAATACCCTGTTTCAGCCGGTGAGCTTTAATCAATTCTGCTGGTTTTTGTCCGCCTTTCTCATCGTCCGAATCATAAAAACTCAGGATCCAAAACAGTGGCTTTATCTCGGCATTGCGGCGGGTGTCGGAATTCTAACCAAGTACTCCATTGCTGTTTTCTTTGCCGCCTTCTTCATTGGCCTGCTTTTGACGCCGCATCGAAAATGGCTGAAGACTAAATATCCTTACTTAGCCCTGGGGATTGCCCTGCTTATCGCCCTGCCCAACCTCATTTGGCAGGTCCAGCACAATCTACCTGTGGTCAGTCACATGGCGGAGCTAAGCCAAAGCCAGTTAAAGAATGTGCAACCCCTGGGCTTTTTGCAGGCACAGTTCAGATTTCATCAAGTTGCTTCAATTATTTGGCTGCCCGGATTACTTTATCTTTTTTTCGGATCTAAACTATCTGCCTATCGAATTCTGGGCTGGACCTATCTGTTTATCATTTTGTCCCTGCTTTTATTAAGCGGTAAAAGCTACTACTCTTTAGGCGCCTATGCGATGTTAATGGCGGCCGGCGGAGTAGCAATTGAAAAGTTTTTAGAAAATAAACACAGGGCACTCAAATATATTTTGATCTTTGTTATGGTCGCAGCAACTCTTCCTACGCTCCCTTATGGCCTGCCGATCCTGCGAGTTGAAAAAATGAAACAATATTGCGCTTTTATGAAAGACAAATTTGGGCTGGACGGCCCGCTCTACTGGGAAGATGGCAAGATTTATCCCTTGCCGCAGGACTATGCCGACATGCACGGCTGGGAAGAGATGGTCGCCAAAGTGGCTGACTTGTACCACAGTTTATCACCGGCTGAGCAGAAGTCCTGCTTGATTTACGGCGGAAGTTATGGTCACGCGGGACCCATCAATTATTATCGAAAAAAATACGATCTGCCGGAATCATACACCTTTGTCGGCAGTTTCCTGACCTGGATTCCTGACTCTGTCGATTTCGACAGGCAGATTATGATCGATGATCGGCTGCATGAGCAATCCAACTGGTTTAGCACCATGCGATTGGTTGACCAGATTCAAAATCCGAATGCCCGCGAAAAAGGCTACATTTATTACCGCACCGATCCCAAAATTGATGTAAAAAAGGAGTGGGCAGAAGTCGTCTCAGAAAGAAAAAGGGAGTATAATTTTTAGAGCGCATAGCGCGGCGAAGCCGCAAATGTCAAACGACCTGTTTTGTTGTGGTCCAAACCAAGGTGCTATTATCAGCTGTCATTAACGCTTCGCTGTCATTGAAAGAGGTGACTTTTTGCTGCTGTCGAAAATGACGTCGAAGGCAAATGGCCTAATGACTTAATGACGGGTATTGTCATTCGCTTCGCGTCAGTAGGCAATTTTCTGCTACCTCCTTCCCAAGCTCCCGCT
>JADFPY010000266.1 GCA_022562085.1 candidate division KSB1 bacterium
TTGAAATTTATTTGGGATTTATACATTTTGGATTTGGAGTTGCTGCTTCGCTGTTGGAGCAACATTGTAAATGACTGTCCGATCCAGTCGTATCCAAGTCTGCCGAGCGGCTACGGGCAGCTATTTATGACTGGCTGCCCGTAGAAAAACTCACTTTGCCACTTGCTCGTGACAGCTTTGCCGCCAAATCGATAATCGATCAGCCATGTTAAGCTCAGCCAGATAGTCCTCGTCAAGAGTTGATGTTTTGGATTCACTGCCTTCATGTAGCTCCGCTTCAAGCACGTTGGCGACATGAACCGCCGTGACCAGGCCGAATTTGGCATCAAGGCACTCGGTGGGTCGATGGTGGAATGCAAGGGCTTCTACGATAGAATCGGACATTCCCCAGAGTCCAAGAAGATAAGCGCCCATCTCGGCGTGGGTGGCTCCGAACATCTCCTGCTCAGCCTGCCAAATCGTCATATCATTTTCCGCCGCCAGACTCGCTACTTTCGTGTACTGCTCGGGAGAATTGCTGGCTAATATCAGCTTTCCGGTATCATGCAGAATGCCAGCGAGGAAAGCATCTTCAGCTGTACTCTTGGCTTCCCCTTCGATTTCCGCTATCTTCCTGGCAAATGAACCGACCACTTGACTATGATGTAACAGCTTTTCGAAAGAGGTTCCAGCGATTTGGATTTGCTCGAATTGGGAAAACACTTCGCTAGCGAGAACTAATGCTTTTATTGTGGTTGGCCCGAGCATTTTCGCTGCCTGGATAGGATTCGAAGCCTTCATCCTGAGCCCAAAATGGGCCGAGTTGACCACCTGCAGGACTTTGGCAGTCATACCGATATCCTCAGAGATGAGCTCGCCGACTCTCGTCATAACTTTCTCAATTCCGGAGCCTAGTGCTTTCATTATATCAAAATATAATGCTGGCGGGCTTGGCAACGATTTCATCTTCGAGACACAACTCATTAGAGTTTCGTTCATAAGGATGCGGCGAAGCGAAAAAGCTCGGGCCACCTTAGCTTCGAGAAGATCAGGGTCACATGGTTTGGGTAGCCATTGGTGAACTGGTGCCGCAGCCTGTATAAGACTTGCCTGCCCGTCCGTGCCAAGCAGCATTACGCGGATTATTTGTGGATATTGTTCACTGATTTGATTAAAAAAATCGGAGCTGGTAATTCCGGAGATCTGCATATCGGCTACTACGACATCAAAAGGTCCTTTGGAAAGTGTCTCAAGGGCGTCAGTTCCATTCTGAATAAATGCCATGTCCCATTGGCAATGCATCCGATCAAGTGATCCTGGTAAATCATCCAAATCGCCTACAAATAAAATTCGAGACTTCAAATTATAACTTCTCCTTTGTTTTTTACTCGCTCCGAATGTCCTAAAGCAGTATCAGCGAACGCTTTTCGATTCAAGACTTCAGATTTATATCGGCAGGAAGTTATAAACCATTAAATATAAAATGTTTGGGACTCAGTTGCAATGGCCGATTGTGAGCAAGCCCGGGTTATATGCCCACAAAAGAACTACACCTTTTACCCCCGAATGCCTTGTCAAGAGCCGCGGCCTCCCGCAAAATCATGTTTCTTGAAATTTATCTTGATATGACCAAGAAGATCGTCACTGATTTTTATGCCATCTTCCAACGATTGCTCATTTCAGCCAATACCCAAGCGGCAAAATTCCAAAACTCAAATATCAAAAAACAAAATATAATATTAAATGCCAATATCCAATTTTCTAAACACCAAACCTGAGTCGGTGAGTTTTGGTCATTGTTCATTGGGGTTTGAGATTTATCCCCGACCAAACTTGTCCCCGAATTCTTTAATCGGGGAACATCGGGGACAAGCTTGGGATTTGATATTGTGATTTGGAATTTTCGAAAGCAAATAAAACCTTACTCCCTCATAAAAAAACCTTCCCTTAGCTCTAAATTAAACTCCACTTCGACCACATTCGACTCGATAAATTTTTTGCCGTTTGCTTTTACTACCGTGTGAAACGGAATTTTTAGCCCGTCCACTTCGTGGTAATCTGAATAGATTTCCTCTAAAGTCGCTAAGATAGCCATCTCCGGGCCTCCGCCATGATAGCTCTTTTTCTCGATAAGGTAGGTTTTAGAATTCACGTAGAGCTTGAAAAAGTCTCCGAAATTATTTTTGATATTCAAAATAAACAGAGTATTTTTTTGGATCGTTTCTTTCCCCAAATATTGCACATCGATATCTGCGCCGTCAAATCGTTTGAAAAGGTTTATGGTGTCTCGAAACAACCCACGCTTCATTTCTCTCATTTCAGCATTAGAGATCTCTGTGACAGTTTCGCCGGTCTTGCTCCAGCCGATTTCTCCGTTCAGAACCTGAATTCTCTGCCCGGTGGCGAGTTCAAAAATTTGTTTCGTCTTATCGGGAAGTTTCACGGTTTCGGAAACCACTAATTCAATAGTACTGCGTTGTCCAAAAATTTTGCTTTCGGTTTTAATACGAAAATTATCAATTTCATCAAAAGCAGCCACCCCTCCGGCTGCTTCGATTACCTTTTTTAAAATCTCGCGGCCTTTTACAAAATCTTCGGGACTGGACTTTGTCTGCTGAAAGGCAAAACTTTTTGAGCAAGTTAAGGAAAATATGACCAGGATAAATTTCCCTCGCTCCCATGCTCTGCGTGGGAACGCCTGCTTGAACCTCCGGCTACGAAGCAGGAGCGTCGTAACCGGTTGTGTGAAAAATTCCATGTATGGCATTATGTTATTAACTCCTGTTTTTTTCTAAGTCCCTCGTTCCCGTTCGTTTGTAGCCGAAGTGGCCACACTTCGTGGTAGGCCGGGAACTCTGGCGAGTTCTGCTACTTCTGGGTACTAACTATCCGTACTCCACTTAATCAGCGCTTCATCATACGCTGAGATCAAATCGTGATAAGTCAAAAAACCCAAGACCGTATTCGGATCCTCAGGATCAATAACCGGTAGCGAAGAATATTTTGTGTTTAGAAAATGCCCGAGCGCCTGCTGCAAATTATCCTTTGGACTCACGGTGTCGAGTTTGGTTTTAATATCCTCAGCAACAATTAAGCTGCCGACACCCTCTTCTCCAATCACCGCCCGCAAGGTTCCCATGGACAGCAGCCCGGTAATTTCTCCCTCTTTGTTGACGACCGGAAAGCAGTCCTCTTCCCGATCGGCGAACAGGGGTAAAATCCTTTGGATGGGAAGATTGTTCGCAATCTTCGGTAAGTCCGGTTTTGCTTTGTAAGCTGCCACGACCGGAATTTCCCGTAAAATATCCACAATTAAATCCCCCCGGTGTGCGGGGGACTCGGCGTGATTCTTGAGCTGCTGGCTATAAATGCTCCACTTGCGGGCAACAAAAAATGCCAGTGTCGAAGTAAAAATCAGGGGCACGAGCAGTCCGTAACTACCGCTCATTTCAGAGATCATGATGGTCATGGAAACCGGCACATTCGCAGCGCCGGCAAAAAACGCCGCCATTCCGACCAGGACAAACGCAGTTGGCTGGGTCACGATGTCCGGAAATAAATTGTGTGCGACACCGCCAAAAGCGCCGCCAAGCATTCCGCCTATAAACAGCGACGGCGCAAAAATGCCACCGCTGCCGCCCGAGCTGATTGTAAAAGACGTCGCGAAAACTTTCAGAATCGCCGCGATGATCATCAGCGTAATGGCAAGCTGACCATCGATGGCCATTTGAATCCAGCCGTAGCCGGACCCTAAAATATAGGGAAAGAAGAATGCTAAAATTCCTAAGCACAGTCCCCCGATTGCCGGTTTGAAATGCTTGGGGATTTTTAAAGGGGCAAAAACCTTTTCATGAAAGCCGTAAAAAATTTTGACATAAAAAATCCCGAGCAGCGCACAAAGCAGCCCGAACACCCCGTAAAAAACCAGCTCGAGCGGATTTTGAAAAGAGTAGTCGCCGGTGGTAAAAATCGTATTCCAGCCAAAGACCGAAGCGTAAACCGTGTAACCTATGATCGATGAAGTGATTGCGGGGACCAGTCCTTCGGTTTCCATGTCGTCTTTGTAGAGGCACTCGACCGCGAAGAGGGCGCCGCCAATCGGCGAACGGAAAATGCTGCCGATGCCGGCAGCCATGCCGGAAACCACCATTGTTCTGCGGTCCTGGTCCGTAAGCTTGAGTTTGGAAGCGAAAATTGAGCCAAATCCGGCGCCGATTTGGGCAATCGGACCTTCGCGGCCGGCGCTGCCCCCGGTGCCGATTGTGATGGCAGATGCAATTGTTTTGATAATCGGCACCCGTGCTCTGATCTTTCCCCGATCTTGATGAAAAGCTTTGATAACCCCGTCCGTGCCATGCCCCTCGGCTTCCGGCGCCCAGGTGTAAACCAGCCAACCCGAAACCAAGCCGCCGACCGTCGGGATGATAAAAAACCACCAGTTGAACATCGACGGCAGCGGGCTGCTTTCCGAACCGCCGCCTTCGCCGCCGGGCAGCGGCGGATGAAACCCGGCCGGCCCTTTTAAAGAAATCAGCTCAATTGCTTCCTGGAGGTAGAAAAACAGAATTCCGCCCCCGCCGGCAACAACGCCGATAATAAGGCTGTAAAACATCCATCGGCCAGTGAATTTGAACTCGAAGTTTTTGCTGAAATTAGCTAGAAGATTTCGGCTGCGAATGATGCGCCGTTTAAATTTGATTTTAGCCATGAGTTCCCGAATTATCGTGAAGCAAGATTTGTGTCTGAATTAACGAGTGCTTTTTCTTCAAACAGGCCAGGCCGCTCTCCTGAATGAGTCGGTTGAATTTAGCGGAAGATAATAAATAAAGACGATGACCTCCTAAAAATCTCACAAAATTCAACAGGCCGCTTTGTGAATAAGTTAATAGAATGTGGCCTGCCGGAAGGAGAACTCTTCGAAATTCTTCAAGAAGCGTATTTTTTTCTTTTTGATATTCGAGCAGCCCGATGGCGGTGATTAGGCCAAAAGAGTCTGATTTAATTGGCAGAGCAAGGGCATCGCCTACGATCAAATTTTTACTGCCTTTGAGTTTAGCCTTGTTAATCATATTAAAAGAACTGTCTAAAGCAAACAGTTGCGCGCTTTCCCCCCAAAAGGCCAAACTGGTTCCCGTGCCGGTGCCAACATCTAAAATTTTTCCATGGTCTACATCTATCTTTGACAGCAGGTTTTTTAGATTTGCACTTTCTTTTGATAGAATAAGATTAAATGGAAAAAGTCTCCTGGCGCTGTCGTAGAAGCCGGCTTTAAATTCCCAGAGATTCATGAAACATAAAGAGTTTGATTGAAAAACGGTGCAAATGCGCTGAGAAGAGCAAATTCGAAAGAAGCTTGCCGGGTAATGAGGCCCTGGGTAAAAACACCAAATGCTCCGTATTTGTCCCGGATGTCGCTTTCCGTTCCATAGTTATCGATGACCTCTCCCAGTTCATTTTTGCCTTCAATCACGTCATGAACAATTCGCTCCGGGACCGGCGTCGCACCCGAGGCACCAAAATATCCTCGTTCCCCATCGCTGACATAAACCCAGCTCTGCAGAAAATACCAGCGCTTTTGTTCGGGTGAGACTTCTCCGAAAAAACCGCCTTCCAATCCCACATAAAAATCCGGCTTGTCCGGCGAATCCCTGTCTTCTTCCTTTAAATTTTGGACTTCAATACAGACTATTCACAAATGAAATTTATGACAATCTCCGCCCTTATATTAATTTTGGAGTTGGACCCACATTGGTATTGACTACACCAAATGATAAAGAATTTTTCAAAGCTTTTGGTGATGCACAAGCTAAATATGCTATTGGCGGATATATCGGATTCGGTGCTAACTTTGGAATTGATAAATCGAGTCTTGTAGGTTTAAACTTCAGGTATTATTATATACATTTATTTGATGAAGGAGTAGAAGGTCTTTTCGATAAATTCAGGAAAAACCTTGGCGGAATATTTCTTACTATAAACATACTGAAGAAAAACAAATACAATATGCAAATCATATGTTTGATATGTGTCTGAAATATCATCTTGATGGATTATTTTATTTTCATCCCTGGACTACAGATGGTTTTAAATTAGGACAATTAACAGATAAGGATTTAACGGCATTAGGATATCTTAGAAGATTAGATGAAGATGGAAACATCCAGCATTTATATGATGCAATTAAGGAATTATCATTTACGTATTTGCGTACTGATTTCTCTAGAATATTACAAACTGTAGAATCAGGATTTGGTATATTGTATCCTGATGCTACACCAAGAGAGGTATATCATAGTATTAGTCGGGGGTTTTTAGGTATGGAAAATAAACAGAAAGTTGTTATTCCTATTAAAAAGGGAAATAACATGGTTGCTTTTCCTTATAAGGATGGGAATGAAAGCACCTTTATTACAGATCATGATGCCGTTGATGTATTAGTTAATCAGAATGATAAACTG
>JADFPY010000267.1 GCA_022562085.1 candidate division KSB1 bacterium
TCATAAATTTCCATTTCAGGCAAAAAACTTCAATATTGTCATGCCCGAGTAGTCGGGCATCCATTACCTGCACTAAGTTATTGATTTGTAATGGATTCCCGCCGGAGTTTATCCCTGCGAAAGCAGGGGCGGGAATGACGACTTTTATGGTTTGTGAATTATTCGGGCTAAAATATCTACTCTATATTTATCCACTTTCTCACCCAAATAACTTACGTGGTAAATCTTTTCGCGTACAAAAGGCACTCCTTCATTTTTAAAATCAATCATGACCGCTTGTTTATATGTTTCCTCACGGAATCCCGGACCTAACTCATTATAAACATAAACAGACTTTTTCTAATTTTATAAGTTAAGTCCTCATAAATTAGATTACCCATCTGAACCTCACATAAAACGATTTTTTTATCTGCTTAATCAGTTCAATCCGCTTACTATTTTTTATGTAAACGGATTCAGCAGATTGAACGGATTAAAAATTATCGATATGTGGATTAACGAATCTTCGAATGGCAAGAGGTTTATTGCCGAAATTTACTAATAAACCAATTTTTAACTGAGTTACTTTCAAGTAGCTTAACAACTGCGCATCAAATCGAGGATGAAGTTCTGAGACTGCTTTAAGTTCTAAAATTATTTTGTCATAAACTAAAATATCTACTCTATATTTATCTACTTTTTCACCCAAATATCTTACGTCGTAAATCTTTTCGTGTTCAAAAGGCACTCCTGCATTTTTAAAGTCAATCATGACCGCTTGTTTATACGTTTCCTCGCGGAATCCCGGTCCTAACTCATTATAAACACTAAAAAGGCTTTTTCGAATTTTATAAGTTAAGTCCTCATAAATTAGATTTCCCATCCTCACCTCACCTAAGCGATTGATTATCCGTTTAATCAGCTTAATCACGCTTATTGTTTTTTTAATTAAACTGATTTAGCAGATTAACCAAGTTAAAAAAGAACATTGATGACTTTGGAAACTTTGCTGGTTTCGAACATCCGAATCAAAAATAGAATTGCTTTAATAAACCAGCCCGGATTCCGGACGATTTTTGCAAGAGCTTCGATCTGCTCATCCTTTTCGGCAATTTTTTTCTTCTGTTCCTCGGGGTTAAGCCCGGCGAGTTCATTGGCAAATTTCCACGCTTCGTCCCGTGCCTTCCGAATGCTGAATCTCATAATGGCTTCGTCTGTCCGGCCGCCTATTTTATCGATCAAATTAAATCCAGGCGAAAGGGCGTCGATTTTGTCCTGCACCACATCCAGTAAATCGGACAAAATTTTGTTGATCGCCATGAAATCATTTTTGAGTTCCTGCAAACTCTCACCCGGTCTCGTTTCAACGGCGGCGATGCCAAGATCGAGATTAATGTGAGCGTTGATTCCCATGAGCAGATGCTGCAGAATCAAGAGATTCCATTTCTTAGTGGATTGAAATGCGATGAGCCAGCTTTTGGTTGGTTGGATGTCGTTTTGGTACTGTTCCAGCGCTGCGAGATAGCGGTTGGCGAAGATGACATCGAGACGTTCCATGCGTTCGCCATCCTCGAATTCACCGGCAGCGATGCCGTCGCGCACCCGAACCGTTACTTTGCGATACAGCGCAGCGAAATATCCGATGCGGCTGTTGTCTTCGCGGGCTTGGTCAATGATGTCGTCTATGCGCGCAACGACCTCATCGATTGTAGTCGGAAGATTAGTTTTTGGGGGATCGGCTGCGGACATTTTAGCTCTTCAGAATTGCCCAAACCAGACAGACCCAGCCGCCGAGAAAAGCAACGCCACCTAATGGCGTAATTGCGCCCAGCCAGCGTAGACCTGTTAAACTCAGAATGTAAAGACTTCCGGAGAAAATAACCGTACCGATGATAAAAAGCCAGCCACTCATGTTTGTCAATGAGCCCGGCCAGCGAGTGCAGGCCCAGGCTACAGCTAAAAGCGCGAGGGCGTGATACATGTGGTAGCGCACGCCGACTTCAAAGATGTTGAACATTTCGGTAGACAGGCGGGTTTTCAAACCATGGGCGGCAAAAGCCCCAAGAGTGACGCCCAAAAATGCCGAGATGGCGCCGCTTAAAAAGAAGATTCTCTCCAAGTTTTCCTCCCTCGCTGTTTTTTGACTTTTACAAGACTTTTGTAAATGAAATTTTTGTAACCATTGGTCGAATACGTATCACTCTCTGCTGAGCCAGTATCCTTCTTCTCTCTTCTGATGCGCAAGAGCCGTAATCCAAATCTTTTTGTCGGTGTCCAACTGGTAAATTATTGAGTAGGGGAATCTATGCAACAGAAACTTGCGATGAGTCTCATCGAACTTTGACCAGCTCTGGGGGTGTTGCTGAATCATCTCAACCGCTCTCTCAACTTCGCGTCGAAACTTTTCAGCAATTGATCGATTCCTGTGAAAATACCCATCAAAAGCATCCCTTTATTCCTCGACCGCCCCCGGGTGAAAAACAATATTAACCATTATTTTTGGTTATCGTTAACCCGCTTCTTCACGTCCCCCCAGCTTACGGGCTCTACCTTCCCCTCCTCAATCTCAGCTGATCGACGAGCGACAACCGCTCTAAGCTCATCATCAGTCAAAGCTGGAGGATGTTCAATGGAATTGAGTAGATGCTCTACAACTTCAGTTCGTTCTTTGTCCGATAAAGCAAGTGCTTCTTCTACAATTTTTTTTGATTTCTCTGTCATCTCATCACCTATCTATTCTATAAAAGTTGCCGCAAAACATACTGCAAAATGCCGCCATGCTTGTAATAATTCAACTCTTCCGGCGTGTCAATTCGGGTGATGACTCTAAACGATTTTTCCTCGCCATCATCAGATTTTGCGGTGACTGTCAACTCTTTGCCCGGCGATAAATTCTCGGCGATTCCGGTGATTTGATAAGTCTCAAATCCATCAAGGCCAATCGACTCCCGGTTTTCACCCGCTTTGAATTGCAACGGCAGCACGCCCATGCCGATCAAGTTGCTGCGATGAATACGCTCGAAGCTCTCGGCGATCACGGCCTCGACTCCGAGCAGACGGGTGCCTTTAGCGGCCCAGTCGCGTGAAGAACCCATGCCATATTCTTTTCCTGCCAAAACGATCAGCGGAATGTCTTCCTTTATGTACTGCATCGCGGCTTCATAAATTGAAGTCAGGTTTTTGTCCGGCAAGTGCTGGGTCCAGTTGCCTTCTTTTCCCGGGGCCAGCAAGTTGCGCAAACGAATATTGCCAAACGTACCCCGCATCATGACCTCGTGGTTGCCGCGTCGTGAGCCGAAAGAGTTGAAATCCGCCCGCTCAATTCCGTTATTTTTCAGGTACTTTCCTGCCGGGCTGTCTTCGGGAATGGCACCCGCGGGAGAAATATGGTCGGTCGTAACCGAATCTCCAACCATGACCAGAACACGCGCGTTCCCGACGTCTTTGGGCGCAGCCGGTTCTAACGGCATATTTTCAAAAAACGGTGGATTTCTAATATAAGTGGAATTCGGGTCCCATTCATAAAGATCGCCTTCAGGAATCTCAAGCGCCCGCCAGCGCTCGTCGCCGGTAAACACTTCGGCGTATTCTTTTTCAAACATTTCCTTTGTAACCGAATTTTGAACCACTTCCTGAATTTCTTTCAGGCTCGGCCAAATATCTTTCAGGAAAACCGGCCGGTTATTTTTATCCTGTCCGAGGGGTTCGTTATAAAGGTCGATGTCCATACGGCCGGCAAGGGCATACGCAACCACGAGTGGCGGCGAAGCCAAATAATTGGCGCGGGTGTGTGGATTAATCCGGCCTTCGAAGTTTCGGTTACCGCTCAAAACGGAAGCCGCGACCAGGTTGCCTTCTTTAATGCCGTTGACAATATAGTCCGGCAGGGGTCCGCTGTTGCCGATGCAAGTGGTACAGCCGTAACCCACTAAATTGAATTTCAGTTCATCCAGATACGGCATCAGGCCGGCGTCGTTCAAATAGTCGGTCACTACTTTGGAGCCGGGGGCCAAACTGGTTTTTACCCAGGGTTTGGTCTGCAGCCCGCGCTCCACCGCTTTTTTCGCCAGCAGCCCGGCGCCGATCATAACAGATGGATTCGAGGTGTTGGTGCAGCTGGTAATGGCCGCGATTACCACAGAACCGTTGTTCAACTCGACTTGATGACCATTGTCACTAACCTGCACACTATCTTTTGTATCAGCTAATTTCAATGTCTTAAATGCGTCTTCGAAAGCTTTTTTAGATTCCTTCAAACGAATCCGATCCTGCGGCCGTTTCGGCCCGGCAATACTCGGCTCAACTGTTGACAAATCCAATTCGAGAATATCTGTGAAAACCGGGTCCGGAGTTTCATTGGTTCGGAAAAGTCCCTGCTCTTTGGTATAAGCTTCGACCAGGCTGACCAGTTCGTCGCTGCGTCCGGTGTGGTGGAGATATTTTAACGTTTCGGCATCAACCGGGAAGAAGCCAATTGTGGCGCCGTATTCCGGGGCCATGTTGGCAATGGTTGCGCGATCTGCAAGACTCAAACTGCTTAGCCCGGGGCCAAAGTATTCAACAAATTTTCCGACCACGCCTCTTTCTCTGAGCATCTGCACAACAATCAGCACCAAATCCGTTGCGGTTGCGCCTTCGGCCAGCTCGCCGGTAAATTCAAAGCCGACGACTTCGGGAATGAGCATGGAAATTGGCTGACCGAGCATGGCCGCTTCAGCCTCGATGCCGCCAACGCCCCAGCCGACGATTCCTAAACCGTTGATCATGGTGGTGTGAGAATCCGTGCCAACCAGAGTATCCGGATAAGCAAAAGTTTTTCCATCCATTTTTGACTGGAAAACAACCTGCCCCAAATATTCTAAATTCACCTGATGGCAAATTCCGGTCTCCGGGGGCACCACACGAAAATCCTGGAAGGAATTTTGCCCCCAGCGCAGAAAAGCATAGCGCTCGCGGTTGCGCACGTACTCTTTGTCCGTGTTGAATTTCATGGCACCGGCGGAGCCGAACATATCCACTTGAATCGAATGGTCGATCACCAGATCAGCGGGGACTTGCGGGTTAATTTTCTTCGCGTCGCCGCCGAGATTTTTCATGGCCTCACGCATGGCCGCTAAATCAACAACTGCGGGAACGCCGGTGAAATCCTGCATCAAGACACGCGACGGGGTGAAAGCAATCTCGTTGTCCGACTTTTTAGCCGGATCCCAATTGGCGACCGCTTCAATATCCTCTTTTTTGACAAACCCACCGTCTTCTTTGCGCAATAAGTTTTCGAGCAGAATTTTCATTGAAAGAGGCAATCGGGAGATGTTGCCAATCCCTGCTTTTTCCAATGCGTTTAATCGGAATATTTCATAAGAATTCGCTCCAACATTGAGTGTGCTCAGACTGCTGAAGCTATTCAACTGCTTTTTATCCATTTAGCTACTCCTTAAGCTTTGTGTTAAAAGGCTATACCAAAAAGTAGCAAAATGTCATTCCGACCCCTTCGGCAGGGCTCAGGACAGGCTCCGGGAGGAATCTGATAACAATGTATGGTAATGCACTTGAAAATATAGCGTATTGCACCTGAGTTCTCCTTCCAGATTTCTCACATTCGTTCGGAATTGACACTCGGCTGTGGTTTTTAGGACCGCCTCTATTTTTCAGATATTCAACCTTTATCTAAATCGCCAATAATTTCAGAAATTATAAAACTTCTCTACAAATTATTATAATGAAATGAAGTTTGGAAATCAACTAGTTTGATATAGAATTCGACTTTCCCCTTGTTTTCAAAAGAGATTCTCTTTACTTTTCAAAAGTTTACTTACCAGGCCTCCTCAAAATATTAAAATCAGCTCTTTTTACAAACGATTCAAAAGAAAAAGGAGCAGAGATGTTTGAAAATACATTAATCCAATCCGATCAACATTGGGCCGTTTGGGCGATCCTGATCTCGGTAGCCGCTTTTGGCTTATGGGCTGAAAAGACCAAGTGGGGCAGCAGGCTCTCTGCGGTGGTCGTTTCAATTCTGGCAGCTTTTATTCTCTCTAACTTATCGATTATTCCATCGCAGGCTGAAGGCTACGATGTCGTTTGGTCGTATCTCGTGCCGTTGGCGATTCCACTTCTGCTTTTCAAAGCTGATTTAAGAATGATCATTAAGGAAGCAGGGCCAACATTGCTGGCATTTCTTTTTGGGGCCATTGGAACCGTGCTGGGAACCCTGCTTGCATTTGCACTCATTCCTCTTGGCGAAGAAGGGTATAAACTAGCTGGTATCTTTTGCGCCACCTACATTGGCGGTTCTATGAATTTCGTCGCGGCTTCAGAAGCCTTGCAGCTGAGATCCGGCGACTTATTAACGGCTGGATTCGCTGCTGACAACCTCATTATGACCGTCTATTTTTTACTGCTATTTTCCCTACCATCCATGGTGTTGATGAAAAAGCTGTTTCGCACTAAATACGATG
>JADFPY010000268.1 GCA_022562085.1 candidate division KSB1 bacterium
CAAAGCAAGGATGGCTAAAATCAAGCGGGCCTCAATTTGCGTCCAGGCCGTTTTAAACTTATCGAAGTATGGATAAAGAGGTAGTTTCAGAAAATCTAAAGCCAGCAGCCAGGGTAAAACCTCGGCTAAGGTAATGAGAAAAATCCAAAACGGGTATCCAAAAAAGAGATCCCAGAACAGGTTACCATGCCGCGCCGATTCGGCCGCTTTTTTAAAACCGCATAAAGACAATCCTATGAGAATAAATGGAAATAAATTTAAATAGCTCAGGACGGCAATCACATACCATTTAACATCAACGCTCGTGAATAACGAAAGATTATTGAAAGATGATATGAGCTTCCAACCGAGATAGAGGTTAGCAAACAAAAGAAGAGGAATAAAATAGAAAAAGATTCTTAAGATGACAGCCATGAAAATGGCGGCATCCTTTCCGGAGAAATCAATAAGTGGTTCCGTTGAAAATTCTTAGTCGGTTTTGTTATCATGCCAGTAGTCTTCCAATTCAACGCCCTCGAAGACCGATACATTGTTCTGGATCTTAACAAAATTGCCAATTTTAACGTTGTTGCCGATATTCACGTTCTGGCCGATGGAGCAATTTGACCCAATTTGCGTACCACTTTGGACATGGCTAAAATGCCAGATCTTTGTATCAGCGCCGATCTCGCAACCATCGTCAACATAAGAGCTGCCATGAGCAAAATATTTTTTATTACTCATCATTTTACGATTGTCCGTTTCCATGTTCTTCTACAAATTCATCCACTACTCTAATGATCTTGGTGCCATTTCCATTTGTCGGCCGGAGATTATTTTCGGGAATCGTAACTTGCTGGCCGTTCATGATCAGTGATCTTTGCGCAGCTTGCAATACGCGCAAAACATCCAACCCGCTCTGGCCATCTGTCAAAGGCGCCTCGCGGGTCTCTAAAGCATTTAAGAACGCCTGACATTCAGCTTTTAAAGGTTCATCCCGGCTGTATGCAACTTCTTCGCCATCCCCTTTAATCGGGATCGGTTCTCCCTCTTTCAGCTCAACACGTTGATCGTAAAGGAGAAGCTTCTTACTGACATCATCGAAGCTGGCCATTTTTTTTGCGCCGATAACAACCAACCGCTGCTCCTTGAACGGATGCAGCCAGGAGACATAAATATGCGCTCTAACCGAATTATCAAAAAGTAAATTTGTAACCGTAACATCGGCAATATTGGGCTGGACAAAATTACCACCACAGGCGACGACTTGAAACGGCAGCTTACCCAGAATCCGAAGAATGATTGCGATATCATGGGGAGCAAAACTCCAAAGAATATTCTCTTCACGCCTGATCTTGCCCAGACTCAAACGATTGGAGTAGATATACTGAATTTTGCCGAGAACCCCGCCGCAAATCAACTCCATCAACTTCACAAACGCAGGATGGTATTCGAGCACGTGGCCAACCATTAGAATTTTCTTCTGGACTTGAGCCAGTTCGACAAGATAGGCGCCTTCTTGATAATTGATAGCAAGCGGTTTCTCCACAAAAACGTCTTTGCCGGCCTCCAGAGCCTGATTCGCCAGATTAAAATGCGTTTCTGACGGCGTGGCTATCACCACACCCCGGACATCAGAACTTAGAACTTCATCAAAATTTTCAACCAGTTGGATTCCAGGTGCGAGTTCTTCCGCTAATTTGATGCCGTTACGTGTGGCATCACAAACCATTGCCAGGGCGTCGAGTTCTCTGAAGTTTCGTACCAGGTTCTTGCCCCAGTACCCACATCCAACAACAGCAATTTTAGAGGACACTTAAATTAATCTCCTGTTAAGTTGTCTAAAACCTTCCAGGTTTTGGAAACCTGGAAGGTTTAATCACCTACTACACGGAGGGCATTTTTAGCTTGTCGCCGAAGAGTTTTTGGAAATTACTCTGTTTCTTCCGCTTTTTGCCGCCGCCTTCGCCATAATAATAGTAGTATTGATAATAATAGTAGTATTGATAAGAGCCATAAGTATTTTCTCTGCTGACATCGTTAAGGAGTGCACCGAGTATTCGGGCATTCACATTATTCAGTAGTTCAATTCCTCGAATTAGAGCGCCGCGATTGGTCTGACCCGATTTTACCACAACCAGGACGCCGTCAACCTCCTTGGCAAGAACTGCCGCATCGGTGACTGCAATAAGAGGAGGGCTATCAAAAAGACAGACTTCATATCTCTCTTTTAGCTCCCCAATTATTTTTTTCATGTGATCTGAGCCAAGCATTTCGGCCGGATTGGGTGGCAGAATGCCGCTGGTCAGAACATCCAGGTTCTTGATATTCGTTGACTGAATTGCTTCGTCCAGAGTTGCCTTCCCAATCAGGACATTTGACAAACCTTTATTCTTCTCTAAATCAAAAATCTTATGAGCGACCGGTCTCCTTAAATCCGTATCTATCACGATCGTACGAGTGCCTTGCAAGCTTATGGATATGGCCAGGTTTGCGGTAGTCGTCGATTTACCCTCGTCAGGACCCGCAGAAGTAACGAGGAACGCATGCAATTTCTTGTCTGAGTCTGAAAACTGTAGATTGGTTCTCAATGATCGATATGCCTCACTTACAGGGGATTTAGGTTTAAAATGAGTAACTAGCCTCATCCGCTCCTCACGGGGCGCTTGCAAGTCTGCATGACCGTTAGATTGTTCGAGCGAATGTCCATTTTTCCCGTCAGTTTCAATTCTGGGAATCGCCCCCAGAACTGAGAGTCCTAAAGCCTCCAAATCCTCTACGCGCCGGACGGATGTGTCCATGTATTCGCGCAGAACCGCGACACCGATACCGAGTCCCAACCCCATAATAAAACCAAGAATAAGATTCAATCTCTTCTTCGGTGAGATCGGACTCCTGGGTCGTATGGCTTCGTCTATGATTCGCACTTTTCCAATCTGGCCGGCTTGCGTGATACGCGATTCTTCAAATTTCTCGCGCATCATCATATAGAGATTTTCATCGACTTTCCGGTTGCGTTCAAGGCGGGCCAGTTGGACGTTTTTATCCGGAAGAGATTCCAGTTTAGTTGAGTAACTCTCAACCACGCGCTTGAGTCCATCCGCACGTGCGATGAAAGACGCCATTTCAGTTTCCCCTTCAAGAATTTTTAAAACAAGATCTTGTGCCTGCGCTAACGGATCATCTGCAGGAAGACCTCCGACTATAAGCTTACGTATTTCTTCAGTCAAGCGAGTTTTTATGGCATCGCGTTTTTCCCGCTCCCGGCCTACTTGCGGGTCACCTTTCACAACACCTTGCGAAAGATAGACCGTGATATTTCGCTCGATTTCAGCCATCTCTTTACGGAGATGCAGCACCAACGGGCTGGAGACCCGTGCGATTTCGGCTTCAAGAGTTTCTTTGCTCCTCCCAAGCCGACTCTTCAAATAATCAAGTCGTTTCCGGGTTACTTCTAAATCTATCAAAGCCTCTTTGTAAAGGGTTTCAAACTCGGCGCTTTGTTCTACAATTTGAGTCGCCTCTTCTCCCAGGGAAGCGATCTTTTCTTTTTCAAGAAAAGTTTTTAACGTTTCCTCACTTTGTTTCAGATCTTTTTCTTTACGAAAAAGCTGATCATCGAGAAATTGGACGACTTGAGAGATTTCTCCTCGTGTGAAATCCCGATCCATATCCTGGTAAACTTCAGCAACCGTTTTGGTTAAAAAGGCGGCTTCAAAAGGACTGGGCGCTTTTACTTTTAAACTTATAAAATCCGTATCACGGATGGGTGACACGGTAATTGACCCACGGAGCTCTTTCAGAATGTCTATGGTGGTTTTTTCTATACCTAAGTCATGCACAAGTTCGAGTGAATCACGTTTTGTAGAGTTAAGCAACCGTCGTATCACTTCCTGCGCCAAAAAGCGGCTTTTGAGGATTTCCACCTGGTTGTTTATCAAAGTACGCTGTTGACTGAAGCCGGTGAAGTCAAAAAGCGATTGTCCCATGCCCTGTTTCTCAACAATCATAAGCGTCGTGGAGGCTTCATAAGTAGGCGGAGTTGTAAAAGTATAGTAAGTCACACCCAACATGGTGGCAAGAAAAACCACAACAATTAGCCAGCGACTACGATAAAATATTGCCAGATAATCATGAATAGTTATATTTCTTGAATTAATATCGCCCAAATGTTGGCCGTTTGAATTGAAATTGTTGTTATTATTTTCCATTGCTCACTGAGTTAGTAACTGACAAGTAATTTTCTGCCATACTCGATAAAAGCATTCGAGCACAAGCTTTTTGGCAGAATTTGAAATCACAAATATCAAATTCCAAATAACAAGTGCCGACGGCTCGGCATCAAACAAAATCATTGAAATATCCAAAATCCAATTTTCAATGCCGACGGTTCGGCATCAAACAAAATCACTGAAAGTATGGTTTTATTGGACATTGGAATTTGGTATTTGAGTTTTATGTGTAGTTTGTTTTTTGAAATTTAGGCTTGTCCGCGTTATGTTTATAATCTATTAGTTAGAAAGCCTGTCAATAATTAGAGCTACTGAGGCCACTGTTGCTACCACCCCAAAAACCGAGTTAAAGCCCAGGAACTTTTGGAATTTGTGTCCACCTGATTCTGTAATAATCACCGTGTCTCCTGCTCTTAGCACAGGTAAAACTCCCGATTTTCCTTTCTTGATGTGATCATTCATATTGACAGTCAAAATCGGTACTTTTTTCTCATGACCATTTGTTGCATTGCCATTTGTTAGAGCGGCTATGCTCTCTCGAATAATTTTTACTTCACCTAAATTAGCACCTTCCCGCGGACCACCGGCAAAAGAGATTAAGGTAATCAGATCCGTATGTCTCGGTACGAGATACTGGCCTGGTTTCAGCACATATCCCCAAACGTTCACATTCATTAGAATTTCATCCCGATCGCCTAAGATGTATTGTGCGCCGCCCCGGTTAAAAGAAGTCGACTGCTGGTTTTCCTGGGCAAAAGCGTTTGAAAAAGATTGCACAACAAAGGCTAAAACTAAGCTGAATAACAAGATATTGATTTTTTTCATTTGAAATTCCTTACCCTTCTTTTTGTTAGGTCAATTGATATGAGGTGCTGTATTTCTTACCAGAATATTTTGTAAAGCCCGACTTTTTATTTGGTCCCGTCTTAGCTCAATCGCAAATGATTGTTGAAGTGTATGCACAGAGATTATCAGTCTTTTATTGCCTCTGCCTTCCAGAAAATAACCTTTGATGCCTGTTAGCGGTCCCGCGACAATCTCAACTTCATCACCCTCTCTCAAATACTGATGTGGTTCAGGGTCATAGCCCCCGTCGAGAATGCGGTAAATAGTTTCGATCTGTTCTTCCGGAATTTGAGCCGGCTTTCCATTAAATTGCACCATCCGCACAACGCCGGTTGACTGCAAAGAACAGTATCTCTCGGCCAAATCAGCAAAAACGAACACATAAGAAGGAAACAAAGGCTCCTCAACTACTTTTTTGCGATCGCTCCACTGCCTCATAACAGAACGTGTCGGCAAAAAAGCGCGAATCTCTTTTTCTTCTAATATAGACGCCACTCTTTTCTCGACCCTGGGACGAGTGTACAACGCATACCAATGAGATTCTCTTCTTTTGTCTGCCATTGTTATTTCAGTGTTTAAGTGTTTTGGAGTGCTTAAGTGTTAGAGTGTTGGAGTTTCGGTATATGGACAATTTTCATTCTCCGGGAAGTATAAAAGCCTACTTAAACACTTAAACACCTAAACACTCTATCTATACACAGCTCCGCCACGACAGTCCCATGAACTGATCGTTAACAAAAATGTGTTTTCTCGCAGATTCACCGGCGGCCCTTAAAGGATTGGGGGATTAAAAAAAATGACCGACGAATCAAGTGTGCTCCTTTTTATAGAAAGCACAAGACATCAAGTTGCTCAAAGTGCTGGAAAAGGTTACTCACTTTTTTGAGCATTTAGCAGAGTCTCTAATTCAGGAGAATAATCGCCAAACGTGGCCTTGGCAGCATTCCGGACTCTCTTGGTGAGATCCCAAAGTTCGCTCAGAAAAACATTTCGTTCCTGAATTGCTTTGGCCCGCTGAACTTTTAACAGCTCAGCCTTTTCAACATATTGCTGCGCCTCATGCAATTTGCTTTCAAATTTGTCTACACTTAGATTGGGAACCGTCAGTTTCTTGCCAACTTTTTCCCAACCCGTTTTAGCAATTTGCGCTTGTTCCAAAGCATCCCTCGGAAAACTGGTACTATTAGTCTTTCTTGACTCCATATCCTTCTGATGCATTAAGTTTTTTTGTGAAATAAACTAATTAGGATAGTTCAAAACGATTTTTTTCAAAAGTCATCCGTTAGATCTCTTAACAAGCAAAGGTTCCAGCGATGACAATACTTTTTCTATCGAAAAATAAAATTTTTTCTTGAATATTATT
>JADFPY010000269.1 GCA_022562085.1 candidate division KSB1 bacterium
ATGGAGCCGTTCATCGATACCGTGGTGATCAGCACCATCACGGCGCTGGTGATCGTCATAAGCGGGGCCTGGCAAATCCCGGGGCTCGAGGACGTGAAGCTGACTTCCAAGGCCTTCGAGACCTCGATTGCCTGGTTCCCCTACGTATTGGCGCTGGCCGTATTCCTGTTTGGTTTTTCGACCATTATTTCCTGGGGCTATTACACCGAAAAGATCTGGACCTTCATTTTCGGTGACAGCAAGCGCTCGGTGACGACCTTCAAAACGCTCTTCTGCCTGTTGCTGATCCCGGGGGCGGTGCTCAGCGCGGCCCAGGTCTTCAATATTATCGACAGCCTGTTTTTCCTTCTGGCCATCCCCAATATCGTCGGGCTCTACATCATGGCGCCCGAACTGAAGGCCGACCTGAAGAGTTATCTGGCCAGGCTCAAATCGGGCGAGATCAAGGAAACCGTGGTGCCTGAAGTATGGCGTTGAACCCCGAAAATGGAGTGGAGGTAGCCCATGTCAATCCAGGAAGATAAGCTTTATAAGAAAGTCACTGATAGATATAAGTGGTTTGAGGATGAGGCTAAGAAGCATAGGAGGCTCAATCGAATCTTATGGTTGGGGGCTTCGATAATTTCAGTTCTTGTAGCTATAACTGCAGCATTCGACTTTACCATATTTAACGTTATTAAATCTCGGCAAATTTCAGTAATTCTTGCTTTAATCCTGCCGTTGGTCACAGGATACGTTGTGTTAAGAACTCCTGAAAAATTATGGATTCTAGAAACCAGTATTAGAAATCGCCTCAAAGATCTTAGTGTAGAGTTAGAGTTTCAATTTGAAAGAAATCCGAAATTCAATAGGCAGGATTTTGAAAAAAAGTACTTGGCTCTGATGGCTGAGTCTAATGACAAATGGGTCGATATTAAGCGAGGGGCAGGCTAATGCCTAACAAAAAATAGCTATTGGACAATGTTTGAAATCGAAATCATTACAATCTTATACAAAGTTAGATCTAATGTTTACAAAAAAGAGGGGGAAATACCAGATAGAAGCCAATTGAATCCTTCACCCATACATACGGTTGGTAACACACCAATTGTTCAACTGCATAACGACAATAGCGCAACACTTCTTTGACCTGGTGCATCAGCCTGGCATCCCCGTTTGGTTCAAATTTTTGGTTGCGTTTCATTTTGCTAACCGTTAATTTCTTTCAATTCCCTGTTACGCAATATCTCAAGATACCTGGTGGAAAAATCAATGTATTTTTCCATGCTTCATAGGATCAATATAAAAATAGCTGGAAAGTTTTCCAGTTATATGAGTTGATCGCGTGGACAATTTTCCATCCATCCACTATGTTATTGCTGTCGAACATAAATGCTCTATCATAATCCGTCTTGTGATTATTTGTCATTTTTTCTTCTACATAGTTACTTTTTCCTTGTGTGTCAATGAAAAGATTGTAATATTGGCGTGATATAAGGAAACTATACGCGCTATGCAGGCTCACGCCCCGGGCTCTCGATAGATGGTTGTGGATAAACGTCGGAACGAGGGATGCGGTGCGCTGTTTCGCCGTTAGAGTAGATTGAGTCAATGTCTCAACGCACGTTCGAGCAACTACAATGCGCATCTGACTACAGGTACGCTTATACCGCTCCAGCACCTATCCCAAGGAGGTAACTAATGCAGATTAATGCTCCCGATACCGCTTTCATGCTCGTGGCCACCGCCCTCGTGTTGATCATGACACCGGGCCTTGCCTTTTTTTATGGCGGCCTGGTAGGACGAAAGAACGTTCTGGCCATCATGATGCAGAGTTTCGTCTCTCTGGGCATTTCAACCGTGCTCTGGGTGACGGTCGGCTTCTCGCTTTGCTTCGGAAGCGACATCGGCGGCATCATTGGCAACCCGTTCGATTTCTTCTTGATGCTGGGCATTGGCGCCGGAGACGTCTACGAGGGACTGGGGATTCCCGTCTACTTGTTTGCTGCCTATCAGCTGATGTTCGCCATCATCACTCCCGCTTTGATTACCGGCGCCTTCGCCAACCGCATGACGTTCAAGGCCTATTTTACGTTCCTGGTGGGCTGGCAATTGCTGGTCTACTACCCATTCGTCCACATGGTGTGGGGCGGCGGCTGGATGGCGGATTACGGCGTACTGGACTTCGCTGGTGGCATTGTAGTTCACGTAATTGCCGGCATCGCAGCCCTTGCCACCGTGTTCTTTCTGCACGAGAGGCGTGTCTCCGAGCCGGAACCCCACAATATCCCGTTTGTTGCACTCGGCACGGCCCTGCTATGGTTCGGCTGGTTCGGCTTTAATGCCGGCAGTGCCCTCGCAGTCAACGAGATCACTGCGTTGGCGTTCATCAACACGCAGATCGGCGGTGCGTTTGCCGGCGTGACCTGGATGATCCTGGAGTGGAAGCTAAAGAAGAAACCGACACTGGTCGGGTTCTGCGTCGGTGCGGTTGCCGGCCTGGCTACCGTCACCCCGGCAGCTGGCTTCGTGGCACCCCAGGGCGCGATGTTGATCGGGATCCTCGCCGGTAGTATCCCCTATGCTGCTGTCGTGTTTCGCCAAAAGAAGAACTGGGACGACGCGCTCGACGTTTGGGGAGTCCACGGTATCGGTGGCACCGTGGGGATCCTTGCTCTTGGCCTTCTGGCTACCAAGAGCATGAATCCGGATGGGGCAGATGGCCTGTTCTACGGAGACAGCTCCTTCTTCGTGACGGAGCTGGTGGGCGTGCTGGTCGGTATCGCCTGGGCCTTCATCGTCACCTACGCCCTGCTGTGGACCATCAACAAGGTCACACCCGTACGCGTGTCGCACGCCGACGAACAGGCGGGCCTCGACAACGCTCTCCACGGAGAGACAGCCTACCTCGGCGCCGAGTAAGAATGCTTTATCGATCGGATGCAGGCAACGGCTCTCCGCAGGCGAGGGTGGGGAGATCCATAACTGGACTCACAAACAGGGACACAACAGTCATGAAAAAAAGTACTTGTAAAACCCAATCAAGCGCAGTCCGAACCATACTCATGGTCGGTGCCACGTTACTTGCGTTGGATACCGCCGCCGCTCAGGATTCTGAAGGAGCGCCTGCGCAAACACAAGCGCAGGTTGAAAGCAGCATCGGAGTCGACATGACTAACCAGTACTTCTTTCGGGGCATCGTACAGGAGAACCGGGGAGCGATTGCGCAGCCATGGATCGATTTCGTGTTCCCGCTCGGGGAAGGGCAGAACACGTCGTGGTCTTTCAATATCGGTACCTGGAACAGTCTGCACGACGGGCCGACCGGCTCGGGCGGGGCCGGAATGTCCATGCATTACGAGCTCGACGCCTACGCAGGGATCGGCGTCGACTTCGCGGAGAACTGGAGCAGCTCCGTCAGCTACGTCGTGCTCTATAGCCCGAACTCCGCGTTCGCAACGGTAAAAGAACTCGACATCTCGATTTCTTTCGATGACTCGGGCCTGTTCGGAGGAGAGTCGAGCAGCTTTTCCGGCGTTCAGCCGTCCGTGACCCTCGCCTGGGAGCTGGATGGACAGTCCGACGGCGGCGACGATGAGGGGATCTACCTCGAAGTTGGCATCGAGCCCGCGTTCGATCTCATCGACCCGGTCTCCGCTTCGTTTCCCCTTGTCACGGGTTTCAGTCTCTCGAACTATTTTGAATTCGGCACGGGGAGCGACGATTTCTTCGGATTCGCGCAAGGTGGCGTTTCGCTCTCGACCCCGCTGAACTTCGTTCCCGCCCGATTGGGCAGCTGGACCTTGAGCGGTGGGGTCAGCATCCTGTTTCTGGGCGACAATCTTGAGAAGATCAATGGCGGCGACAGCTCGGAGGTCATTCTTTCCCTCGGCCTCGGGATCGCCTTCTGAACGCCGGAAGCGCCGTCCCCAGCCAAAGCCCAACAACAAAATCAAATTCCCTGTTACGCAATATCTGAATATACCAGGTGGAAAAAAATCAATGTATTTTTTCCATGCTTCATAGGATCAATATAAAAATAGCTGGTAAGTTTTCCAGTT
Source organism: candidate division KSB1 bacterium (assembly GCA_022562085.1). Lineage (NCBI taxonomy): Bacteria > Pseudomonadati > Candidatus Zhuqueibacterota bacterium. The sequence goes on from JADFPY010000269.1 coordinate 4,041, forward strand.
ATATGAGTTGATCGCATGGACAATTTTCCATCGATCCACTAGGTTATGTTATGCGGCTTTTTAGATTAAGCTCGGGTAAGCATATATCGTGGATTCCTAATTACCCGTATCTCAGAAATGGCTGGAAACAGTAAGAATTGGTTGAAAATAGCCGTGTTAATTAGTGCTATAATATTTGGATTAGCACATTTCGAATGGGGCTTGATGGGTATGGTTCAAACTGGATTTATGGGATTAGCCCTTGGGATTTCATTCCTATTTGTCAAACGAAATCTTTGGGTTCTAATTCTTGCACATGCATATATGGACACGATATTAATGATTCAGATGTATTTGGGTGGAGGTTCATAAAAAAACAGATTCGTCACTTATGAATTTTTTAAATGCAGAATGGGTAGACTTAATTTTTGCTAATTATGTCGTAGAACCGGAAATATTGAATAAGTTTGTCCCTGAAAAAACAACTTTAGATTATCACGAGAATAAATGTTACCTGAGCCTCGTGGCTTTTATGTTTAGGCAAACAAGAATTTTAGGCTGTCCAATACCCTACCACAGCAATTTTGAAGAAGTCAATCTTAGGTTCTATGTGAAACCAAATTATGACTATTCAGAAAGGTCTGTAACATTTATCAAGGAAATTGTGCCGTTAAAAACTATTCCATTTGTAGCAAATAATTTTTTTAACGAAAATTATGTTGCCTTACCAATGTCACACAAAATTAGTCATCCAAATATTTCATATTCTTGGGGCAAATATTTAACAAATACATTTTCCGTTTCTTTTAGCAATACTCCAGAAATCCCCCCAAGAGGTTCTACTGAAGAATTTATCACAGAACATTATTTTGGTTTCACAAAAAATGGTTCGGAAACAATAAAATATAAAGTAAATCATCCTCAGTGGAAAGTATCAACAATTGAGTCTTACTCAATTAATGTAAACTTCTCAGAAGTATGTGGTAATGAATTCGCATTTCTTAATTCAAGTCTTCCTGAAAATGTCTGTTATGCCGTTGGCTCAAAAGTTTGTGTATCATTTCCAAGCAAACTGGCGTGACTGAGCCAGCAGTTTTTATCAATTATGGAGGAGTATTGTCATGAAGAGAGCTGCAATAATTTTGTGTTTCTATGTCATTATCTTTATTTGCTTCGCGCGGGTGCCCTTGACAAACTAAAACAAAAATCCGTGTGGCACGTGCCCCCCAATCAAGTTGAGGCCATGCTTCAGGCCGTGCTCATCCAGATGTAACCAACAGGACAAAGTTAAATTAATGACAATTCATCCCAATTCAGAACAAAGGAAAAACTAAAAGTTACGATATCCCGGGCCACGCTCATGAGCTGACTTTTTCCTGTTATCACCGTTTTCATTATCTGAACGACCCCAACTGTTGCACACTATTTATTGACGAACTTTCTCAAGCAAGAGAACATTTTTTATTCCGATGGGCCTATATACTCATGCCCAATCATGTACATCTATTTATTTACCCTACCCAGAAATTAAAAGATTTTTGACTTTAAATCCTAATTAATAACCTTAAACTATTGTAAATATTGCATACCGAATTTAGCGAGTCACAAATAAGCAACAAATTGAAGAAAAAACGGCAAAAACCAGGTAAATCAGGGTAGCAGTCAACCCACAAACAAACTCTTTAATGTCTGCAGAACAGAAAGGATGATCGGGAGGTCGGTCGTCCTGTCTTTTTCTGATTGGCTCATTTCAGCCAATCGGTTGGTATCATCAAATCGGTTGGCTGATATCAGCAAATTTTACCAGGCCGGAAAAATCACCTGAATAGCCGCTTCCTTCCTTTCATAAAACCATAAGTGTTTTTTTAACTGACAGTTAAGGGCGGTTCGGTTTTCTGGAAAATGAGCCTTCTGGAGTTTGGCATTGCCTTTGCCTATATCGTTGTTGAATTTCATTAATGATAACAAACTAAACTTTAAATCAGCTTTGATGGAGAATTTGAAATGAAAATTGTGACCAATCTAAAGCAAGTCATGACCGGTAGCATTGTCTTGATGTTCATTGCGACTTCTCTGATACTTGGACAAGAATCACAAACATTCCAAGATTCAAAATCACAAAGTGTACAGTCTGATCCGGCCGACATTAATTGGGATGATCGGTTCGACCAACTCGGTATCAGCGGTACCGTACTTGCAATGGCGGTCAGTGGAACTGATTTATATGTCGGGGGGAGTTTTACTCTGGCCGGAGCAGTAAGTGTTAGTAACATCGCAAAATGGGACGGCAGTGCCTGGACTGCTCTGGGCAGCGGCACGAATGGACTTGTGCTAGCTTTAGCAGTAGACGGTAGCGATCTATACGTCGGAGGAAATTTTACCACAGCAGGCGGC
>JADFPY010000270.1 GCA_022562085.1 candidate division KSB1 bacterium
AGGAAAACCTAATTATCCCCGTTGGTTTATATATTGAATATAGAATTTTCTTAAACTTATTCCACTGAATTTATTAGGCAACAACTCATGTCGGCATCTAAAAAGAAGACCGATTAATTTGATTTCAAATCAACCGCTTGCTATTTAACCGCAAACTCCCTAAATTCCCACCCAGTCAACTCTCCTAAAAAAGAAGAAATGCAAATCACCGAACCCACAACCATGATCACCGATTATCTCCTGGGACTTTTTACGGTCATTTTGGCAGTACGGCTTTCTAAAATAAATGAAGGTCAGGAAAACTCGATTCGTTTGTGGGGCGGCGCTTTGGCTGCCACTGCAATTGCGGCTTTTCTTGGCGGCACTTCGCACGGTTTCGCTTTGCATTTTAGCGATTTCGCAAAGACAGCAATCTGGAAAGCGACGGTTTATTCGATAGGGCTGGCCAGCTTTTTCATGCTGTCGGGAACTTTATTCGCGGCGGTCGCAAATCCCCTAAGAAAATTGTTGTTGGGCCTGGTTCTTTTGAAGTTCCTGGTCTATGCCGGCTGGATGGTTTCACATGATGAGTTTAAATACGTCATATTTGACTACGCGCCTGCCATGCTTGGTGTCGTGCTGCTGCAGCTCTACGCCTACTCGAAGTGGAAACACAAAAGTGCAGTCTGGCTGATTTCCGGGGTGGTGATTTCTTTTGCGGCAGCCGGAATTCAAATGAGCGGCTTTACCATTCACCAGCACTTTAATCATAACGACTTGTATCATGTTATCCAAATGGGGGCCATCTTTTTGCTTTATAGAGGCGCGGGTTTGCTCAAGGATCAAAGTTGAACGGAGGAAGAAAATGATTAAATCAAAACTGGGTTGGCCGTTTCTGATTATCCTTTTGCACCTATGTTTTTTTTCTTCAATCAACGGACAAAACGCAAAAGTTATCACAGCTTTGATCGGCGGAACTTTGATCGATGGCTTTGGCAGCACACCGATTCGTAATAGCGTCATCATTGTAGAAGGAGAGCGTATTAAAGCCGTCGGACAGGTTGGCTTTTTGGAGATTCCGCCGGGAGCAAAGATTATCTCCACCGAAGGCATGAGCGTGTTACCCGGATTGTGGGACATGCATGTGCACTTAATGATCAACGGTCACACGGATTATACGCACTGGGACAAAAAGTACACGCCGCTCTTTGAGTCGGTGATCATGCCAGCCTCTGCCAAACAACTGCTGATGTCCGGTGTCACCAGCGCTCGCGATCTCGGGGGTCCGTTAAAGCCAAGCATCGCCGTTCGGGATGCTATCAACTCCGGCAAAATTCCAGGACCCACCATCTATGTGTCAGGACCTTTTATCCAACACAAACCCTATCCCGGTACTGAGCTGTTTCGCTGGGGTGTTAACGGAGCGCAAGATGCCCGCGCCAAGGTTCGCCGTTTAGCCTTAGCCGGGGTCGACTGTATTAAGCTTATTGATCAAGACCAAATGACCATGGAGGAGGTTCAGGCTGTGGTCGATGAAGCACACAAACACAACCTTACTGTAGTCGCTCACTCGCACCGGCCCGAAGAGATCCGCAGAGGACTTTTAGCAGGAGTCGATTGTTTTGAGCATACCGGTTTATCCACTGCTCCGGAGTATCCCCCGGACATTATCTCATTGATCAGAGAGCGAACTGCTAAAATGAATCTTGGGCCACTTTTCTGGACCCCAACCATAGAGGTATTGTTTAATTACGAATACAAGCGCGACAATCCGGAAGAACTCGACGATAACTGCTGGCATGATGGCCTGCCCGACTCAATCATTCAGGATATTAAGTCCTCGTTTCAACACCCGGATCGCCTACCCTATTTTCAAATCACCCCTATTCGGAGGCCGACTTTAAAACGAAAATTTCAACAGCTTAGAGACTCTGGCATTGTCCTGCTCATTGGCACCGACAGCGGCATCCCGATGAAATTCCACTGTCAATCGACCTGGAATGAGCTCGATATTTGGGTACGTGAGCTCGGCGTGGATCCGATGCAAGCCATTCGAGCCGCCACTTACTGGCCTTCCGTGCTCATGAAAGTATCCGAAGATGTGGGTACAATCAGCGAAGGGAAATATGCCGACATCATCGCAGTCAAGGGAGATGTACTGCGTTATATCAATTTGCTGCAAGACGTTGATTTAGTTATCAAACATGGCCGGCAGTACAAGTAAATCATTTCGACTCTTTTTTCTTCTTTTCCTGCTTTCAGGTTTACAAATAGCCCAGGCGCAATCGCCAGAATATGTTCCCGGCCAGCTTCTGGTCAAGGTAAAATCCGTATCTCTTAATAAAGCTTCTTTCCCCGGAAAGGGTAAACTTGGCATCCCTTCGCTCGATGCTATCAACGCATCCAACAGCGTCAAGAAAGTCGAATTATTTCTTAAGCAAAAACATCCCACAAAAAAACTAGCTGGCATTTTTCGAATTTCGTTTTCAAAAGATCAGAATTTAGAAGAAATAATCGCCGCCTATGAGCAAGACCCGAATGTCGAGTACGCTCAGCCGAATTATGTCCACCAAATAGATTTTACGCCAAATGACTCCCTTTTTGAAAATCAAAATGCTCTAAAAAATATTCAAGCGGAGCAGGCCTGGGACCTTCAGCTCGCTTCTCCTGAAATAATTGTGGGAGTGATAGATACCGGCATTGATTACAATCACGAAGATTTAATCGACGCCTTGTGGATTAATTCAGGAGAAGATTTAAATAGTAACGGACGCGTCGATTCAAGCGATTTCAATGGTCTCGATGACGATGGCAACGGCTTTGTGGATGACATTCGCGGCTGGGATTTCACCGACGCACCCACTTTCCCGGACGGCGGAGATTTCCAAACCCCCGACAACGACCCTTTCGATGAAAACGGCCACGGCACTTCGGTGGCCGGCATTATTGGGGCAACCGGCAACAACAAAAAAGGTATCGCCGGGCTGGCTTTCGGTTGTCAAATCATGACCCTGCGGGCCGGCACAAGTTTGGGATTCCTTGAGGAAGACGATGTTGCTTCTGCTATCGTTTACGCCGTGGATAACGGAGCGCGCGTCATCAACATGAGTTTCGGAGACGACGTAGCCTCCCCGCTGCTACGCGATGTCATTCAATACGCCGTCAATCAAAATTGCGTTCTGGTGGCTTCGGCGGGAAATTCTGCCTCCGACCAGATTCACTTTCCATCCGGCTTCCCGGAGACGATTTCAGTCGGCGCGTCAAGTGAGAATGACAACTTAGCGGGTTTCTCTAATTTTGGCTCTTCGGTAGATCTGGTTGCCCCGGGAGTTAATATCCTGACAACAAAGCTGGGAAATTCATACGGTGATTTTAGCGGCACTTCGGCATCGGCGCCGCTTGTTTCAGCCCTGGCTGCGCTCATTCTTTCAAAAACGCCGGAGTTGTCGCCGGAATCGGTGAAAGGTTTGCTGACTTCTTCCAGCGATGATTTAGGCTCTGCGGGCTGGGACAACCTCTTCGCTTCCGGGAGGATCAACGCTTTCAGAGCTTTGGAGTCACCGTTTTTTTCTATTGTCCGTATCACTGCACCTGAGCTCGATCAAGGATTTTCTTCCGGGCCGGTCACGATTCGGGGAACTGCCGCCGGAACTTTTTTAAATGAATTTAGTCTCGAGCTCGGGGTCGGTGAAACACCGGAAACCTGGTCCGAAATTTTTCGCCAGACCAACCGCCAAATCATCGATGAGGAGATTACCTCTCTGGAAATTAATTCCCTCCAGGATACGCTTTACACCCTGCGTTTGATTTTAAGAAATAAAGACGGCACAGCAGTTGAAGACAAAGTCCGGTTTTTTGTCGACCGGACTCCGCCTGTCATTTCAAATATTAAGCAAACACCCATGCTCGACGGTGATCGCCACAGTCTCTTAATAGAATTCGAAACCGATGACCTCTGCGATGCCTCTATTTATTTCAGACCGGCTGGTTCTTCAGCAGATTTTCAAGAAAAAAAACTGCGGTTTCGAACCACCAGCCACCGTTTGAATTTCAGTCAGGATTTTCTTGTCGGTCAAATGGAATTCTTTGTTCAGGTTAGCAACGGCGCCGGATTAACTTCGATCAACAATAACGACGGCCGGTTTTTCAGCGCGGACCTAAGCGCCGCTCCCCTGGGAGGCGCCCCAATTGAAAACCTGGCAAGCGGTTTTCAGTCGAGTTTCCTTCTGGCTAAACCGGCAGATTTCGATTCCGATGGTTTGAAAGAAATTGTGCTGAATGAGTATGATGAAAATTTCAATTTCACCGCCTTGAAAATTTTGGAATTCGACCAGGGGCAGTTTAGGGAAGTTTTCGCAAGCAGTGAAGTTTTTATTCCCCGGGATTGGGGAGATTCCGATGGCGACGGATTTCCGGAAATACTCGCCGGACGAGGTTCCAGCACCTTCATTTTTGAAGCCACGGCGGCAAATGATTTCCCAACTCAAATCGTCTGGTCGAACACAAATGATGCCTGGGCCAGCCGCTTTGCAGATTTGGATCAAGATGGCTTGGGGGAGCTTATCCTCAGACTTGATGATCTCTTCACAGTTTGGGAAACTGATAATGATAACAGTTATGTATTGGTGGACTCATTTCCAAATCCAACGGCAGGCTCAAATTTCGTCGGTGTGCCGCATTCTGAAGTAGCGGATTTCGATGGCGACGGCCAATTGGAAATCATCTTCGGCGACTTTGACGGCGATATTTATATTTACGAAAATCGTGGAAACAACAGCTACCAATTTACCTGGTCGGACCGCCTGCCGCTTATCGACACCATTGATTATCTCTCGACCGGGGACTACGATGGCGACGGCATTGCCGAGTTTGTCGTCGGCTGCCACTCAGATCCAAGTCTGAATACAGAAAGTACTTTTGACAGCCGCCATTGGCTTTATCGAATCTATAAAAAAACCGGCGACAATTCATTTGAAACTGTTTGGCAGCAAGCCTTCTTCGGGTTCCAATCCCCTGCCGATTTTGACACCGGCGTTTCTTCCGGAGATGTGGACAACGACGGTCGCGATGAAATTCTAATCAATATTTTCCCGGATTTTTACATTGTCGATTACGATGTCGCTCTAGCAGAATACAAAGTCATCTGGCAGGCCGCGCCGAACCGCAGCAATAGTACAATGGTGGCAGACTTCGACAATAATGGCTTAAATGAATTTTATTTCAACACAGGTGAACAAGTCGCCGGCTACCAATTTTTATCAAACTTTGGCGGCCCATCGACTCCGCTGGCGTTTAAGGCAAGACCCCTGGATTTGAACTTAGTAGAACTTTCCTGGCAGCAAAGGGGACCCTTTGATTCATTTCGAATTTACCGCGGCACTGATGCCAACAATCTTGCGGTATTTGGCCAAACTCAGAATCAAATATTTTTAGATGCGACCGTGCAAACAGACACAGTTTACTGGTACGCGGTTACTGCAATCGATTCCTCTTTATCACCCGTTGAGAGCCTGCCTGCGCCGGCATTGAAAGTAAAACCCGGCTCGAAACCTTTTCTCGAAAGCGCAAGCTTCTTACCTCCACAGCAAGTGCAGTTAGTGTTCAGCGAGCCGATGGATAACTCCGTAACCAATCAAACCAATTTTGAAATTGTTGGAATCGGCACGCCCGGTTCATCCGTATCGCACAAAGCTGGCAAAGAAGTTATCTTAACAAGTCCCGTGATTCTTGAACCGGGAAATTATACAATCATTGTACGTAATCTCAGAGACCTGGACGGTACCCCAATCGACACGACCAGGAATTCAGTTAGCTTTACGGCAACAGCCCGGGAAAACGCACCTTACCTCGTCAGCGCAACGCTGATTCAAGCAAACCAACTAAGCTTGGAATTTAACGAGCCCTTAGATGACAACTCCGCTTCAGAGCCGGGGAATTATTTGATTGAACCAAACGTAAAGATATCCCGTGCAGAATTATTGAGCCAAAAGGGAACGACTGTGATTTTGACAATTGATCCCGAATCACCGATTGGCCCTTTTGGACTGAACTATTTTATCACGGTGAGAAATGTGCAGAGTGAAAAAGGTGTGCCGATCAGGTTTGGGCAAGGAGATACGGCCGCACTTATTTTCAGCAGTCCCGACCTTTCAAATATTTTTGCCTATCCCAATCCTTATCGCAGCGACTCGGGCCAGGATTTTGTCACCATCGCCGGTTTGACCAGCGAAGCTAAAGTGCGAATAATGGATATCTCAGGCCGCATCATTCGAACATTGGAAGAAACCGATGGCAACGGCGGGGTTACCTGGGATCTAAAGGATGAATCCGGCAGCCAGGTGTCTTCTGGGGTTTATATTTTTTTTGCGGTTGGTGAGGGCA
>JADFPY010000271.1 GCA_022562085.1 candidate division KSB1 bacterium
GCGTTGAATTGAATACCGGTTAAGACCAGGGAAAAATTCATCGTTATCGTTTCACCGGCTGAGAGAACAACAGCTGCGGTTTCACTGATTTCATAACCAATAAATGAAACCCTAACCGTGTAGGTCCCCGGGGGTATGTTGCCAACAGTGAAGTCTCCACTCCTACTACTCGCAGCACCCATCGTGGTTCCTACCAGAACGATGTTAGCTCCGGGCAAAGGGTTGCCGTCATCAGAATCCGTGACGTTTCCGGTCAGCGTTGCTTTGTCCTGCGCGAAGCCAACAGCTGTGAAAATGAAAAACACAACGCAAAGAACCCCTGCCATCCCCAGGTTAGTTCTGAGTTTCTTCATAATAGTTTCCTCCCGTCGTTAATTTGTTAGGACTGTAACTTGATTAGATTTCAAAGTAAATGGGGGATAAAAGTGGTCTAACTTAAACCATTTGTTTTTAAAAAGCAAGATTTTTTTTTACAGCAATGACATATTCCCAAAATGGAACAGAAAAAAAGAATGTTCCAAAATAGGAAGTTAATCTAGAGAGGAAAAGAAGTTCTATCTAGACTCCTGGATGTTTTCTTTAGAAATCAACCATTCACCATTTATTTTTTTACACGTCCAGGTTATTTTCAGGTTGCGTTTTGATAGCCTTGTCGTCTTTTCACCAACTATTACTGTTAGTGACGGGCTAAAAAAACTTTCCCAATATTCAATACTTCCGGACAGCAGGACTTCAGCGGTATCATTACTCAGGGTGGGCTTCTTAAGCAGTTTAAAGCCGGCCTTTATCGGTTGATCGGTTTTTTGCATTTTGGCTATTATAACATTGGATGGTTTTTTGTTCGCATACAATTCCTTTAATTTTTTGATTTTATCTTGCACAATGTATTGTTCGAACCTGTCAATCAATGTCTGAATTTCTTTTTCTTGCTCGCTTACTAATAATTTGTTTGTGATTTCTCCATACTGTGCAAGAACTATCTGGTAAAGCTGAGCAGCTCTATCAAAGTTGCCTTCGTTGAAGGCCTTGGTCGCCTCAGATTCTATCGAGGTTGTGTTTCGAAAAAGCAGCTCTTCCTCGCTTCCTTTTACAAATGGATTTTTCACCATAGCTTTCCGGGCTTCAAGGACGGAATCCCTGACCGCCGTTGCTTTGCTTTCAAAAATGCTCTGAACTTGATCGCTTAAGTCAACATAGGACACTTTCGCCTGGAGATATGAGTTTCGAGCTGCAGGATAATCCCCTAACGCTAGCTGTTGATCTCCCGTTAACTCAACTGAAAGTGCATCTCTGAGTTTTTGATTGATTTTTAATGTATCCGTTGCCGGTACTTGCTTAATCACTTCAGATAGGGTCGCTTTTGCTTCAGCCGCTTCTTCTTTTAATATGTTGATTTCCGCTTCGACGCCGGCATTTTGATATAAATCTCTTGCGACTGCGAAATGTCTCTGTGCAATCATAAGGCTGTTTCGGTCACCGTTGTTGAAACTTTTTGTGGCCTCTTTCTCTTTTGCGAAAGCGCCTGCATAGAGTTTTTTTGCTATTGTAGGCGCATCTTTGGTCTCGGCGGCTTTTTTCGCAGTTAACATCTGCTTCCTGACTTCCGCGACAATATTCTTTAACTCAGAGAGGTCAGCTTTGGCAGCTTTGGCATTTCGTTTTGCATCTTCTATGGATTTTCTAAAATTATCAGTCGCCGCGTTATAAGACTGGACGGCTGTCCCGAAATCGCCTGCCAAAAAAGCTGTATCCGCAAATTGCTGATTACCCTCGCCATCGCCAAACGCCTCCTTTGCCAGTGATTTTGCATTCACTTCCTCAGCTTCTTTGAGCAAAATGAGCATTTCCTGCTTTGCTGCTTCTGCCGAGCCGAGAAGTGCGTCGTCACTCCCCGAGTTGATTTTTTGAAAAACAACCCAGGTGCCAAGTACCACTATCAGAAAAAGTGTGGTCAGGCCAATCCAAAGAGCCTTTTGGCGGACTCGACGACCCGAAGGGCTTGCGGATAGGGTGACTTCTTCTGCAGGCGGTTCTGCTTTTAGTTCTGAGGCCTTCTCAGCTTTTTTAATTCCAGCGGTTGCTTCCCTGTTGTTCGGGTCAAGCTCCAAGACGCGTTTGTAGGATTTCACGGCTTGACTGAATTTTTCCTCATGAAAGTATGCCGCAGCTTCACTTAACAATTCTTTTAAATAGTCGTCAACAAGCTTGGTTTTTTGTTTTGACAGTTCCATAGCTTGTTGCTGTTCTTCCAGGAGCTTTTGGGTTTGCTCAAGAAGCTCCCTGGCAGAACTGTGTTCAGAGTCGAGGGCTAGAATCTCATTGAATTTGTCAATTGCCTGTTGGTATTGCCCTTGCTGCTTTAATTCCTGGCCTGTGTGGAGCAACTCATCAGTCTTTTTTGCGGTTTTAACCTGAAGAATCAATTTACCGGTTTCCTCACGCTCGGAATCAATTGCAGATAGTTCATTGAGTATTTTCAATGCCTGATCATATTGCTTTTCGTTAAAATAGGACTTGCTCCTTTCAGTTAGAATTGTAATCGTTCTTAACAGTTTTTCTTTTTCACTGTTTTCAGTAGTTTCGTTGACTTTCTGCTGTTTCAGCGGGGATTGACCCTCTAATAAAGAGTCTTTGGCTCCTTCCTTTTCAATTTTTAAGACGACTTTCTGCAATTCCGCAATAATTCTTGAGAAGCTCTCGTACCTGGCTTGCGCATCCTTGGCGAGACATTTTGAAATAATGGCTTGCAGATCATTGACCAACTCATCTTCTTTTAAGGACAGCCTTTCCGGTTCATCGTTAACAATTTTAAAAAGCAGAGTAATGTTGTTGTCGCCTTCAAACGGTTTTTTATAAGTCAGGAATTCATAAAACAAAACGCCAAATGAGAAAATATCGGACTGCTTATCGACCTTTTTGCCTTTAATTTGTTCCGGCGACATATAATGAGGCGTGCCAATGACTGCACCTGTTTGCGTCATGGTGCTTGCTTCCGGTCTGGCCAGGCCAAAGTCCATGATCTTTACTTTACCGTCTTCCAAAACTCTGATATTTTCAGGTTTGATGTCGCGATGAATCAGGTTTTTGCCATGAGAATATTCCAGTCCTTTGCAGATTTGCTTAATGTAGTTCAGTTTTTGCGAAAGCTTGATCGGTTCTCGATTGTGGATTATCGACCTCAGGTCCTTCCCGGTCAGATATTCCAGTACAATGTAAGGCTTCCTTCTCGACTCGCCTAAATCGTAAACCGTTGTAATATTTTCGTGTGAGAGCTTTGCAGCGGATTGAGCTTCACGAAGAAAGCGTTCTTTTACTTCGCCTTTGGCAAAAAGTGTTTCTGAAATTACCTTGATGGCAACATCTCTCTTCAGGAATGGATCAAACGCTTTATAAACGATGCCCATGCCTCCTTCGCCGATGGTCGCCCGAATTTCATATTTGCCAATTTTCTTCATTTCAATCGAGGATTGATCCCAAAAATTACTTACGTCCTTCAACCAGCGACTCGACCGCTGTCGGATCTGCAAGGGTCGACGTATCGCCCAGATTGCTGACATCTCCCTCAGCGATTTCTCAGGATTCGCCGCATGATTTTTCCTGAACGGGTTTTCGGAAGGGCCGGGGTGAACTGAATTTTTTCCGGAGTCGCGTGCGGGCCGATGATTTTCTTGCAGAATTTTTGATGTCGTTTGTGATCTCGTCGCTCTCGGATTTGCCGGTCATAAGAGTTACGTACGCATAAATCGCTTCTCCTTTGATTTCATGTGGAAAACCAACCACAGCGGACTCCGCTACGTCGTTTGCTTGGCCAATTGCACCTTCGACTTCAGCGGTGCCGATTCGGTGACCTGACACATCCAACACATCGTCGATGTATCGATGGGGATACCGATTTTGGAATTCGGAGCCGTTATCGCAATCAAAAACCTTTGATTTGAAATGGGACTCCCGGTTTTCTATTGCAAGTAGCTGTATGCATCAATATATATCTTTTTTGGGGTTATTGTCAAGAAATTTGAATCTTGAGTGGGACATGAAACTCCAAAGCTGAAATAATATTCTATAACTCTTCCTTTTCCAGGTGTTGCGGAATATGATTAAATAAATCAACCAACCGAAAAAAGACTGGACATATCCCTGTTATTTTTTTACGTTAATTAAAATTAGAGTTGTGTTCAATTTTATATGCCCGTCTAAATTTTTTTTGAAAAAATGTAGGGACGGCCATCAGCAGTTATTCTCTGAAGGATAGGAAAAGAGCCGGCTAAAATAACAAATAAGATTGGGAGATTGAAAAGATGAGTACAGAGATTATGACAAAGACAGGACAGGGGGGTGCATTCTTGCTTAAAGAAATGGATCCTCAAGATGTACTGACCCCCGAAGATTTCAATGATGAAATCAAAATGATTAAACAAACAACGGACGAATATGTGGACAAGGAAATCCAGCCGGTGCTGGAACGGCTCGAGAAACTTGAGCCTGGCCTCAACCAAACGTTGCTGCGCAAGGCCGGGGAGCTGGGTCTCATCGCTGTTGAGATCCCGGAAAAGTACGGCGGCTCGGATCTGTCAAAATTGGCGGCAACCGTGGTGGCTGAACGGGTGTCGGGCTCCGGCGGCTTCAGCACCACAATCGGCTCGCATATGACCATCGGCACCCTGCCCATTGTTTATTTTGGCACTGAAGATCAGAAAGCGCGCTACCTGCCGAAATTGGCTACGGCGGAGCTCATCGGCGCTTACGGTCTGACCGAGCCGGGATCCGGTTCAGATGCTCTGGGCGCCAAAACTATGGCAAAGCTCACCGCCGACGGTAAACACTATATTTTGAACGGCTCTAAAATTTTTATTTCAAACGGTGGGTTTGCCGATATTTTTATTATTTTCGCGAAAGTCGATGGCGAGCGCAAGAAATTCAGCGCCTTCATAGTTGAGCGCAGCTACCAGGGCTTTTCTTCCGGCGCTGAGGAGAAAAAAATGGGCATCAAAGCTTCTTCGACCACACCGCTTACCCTGGAAAATGTCAAAGTCCCGGTCGAGAACCTGCTCGGCAATATCGGGGATGGCGCCAAAATTGCGTTTAACATTTTGAATATCGGACGCTTTAAATTGGGCGCGGGCTGCGTCGGCGGCGCTAAGAAAGGCTTGGAGAAAGCCGCAAAATATGCTCAGGAGCGTGAACAGTTCGGTGTGCCCATCAGCTCCTTTGGCATGATTCAGGGAAAGCTGGCGGAGATGGCTTTGCGGACATTTGCCGTCGAATCGGCCGTTTACCGGGCCATCGGCTATATTGATGACCGCATCGATAATAGAAAAGGAGATTATGATTATGAGCTCGAAGCCATTGAGGAGTTCGCAGTGGAGTGTTCAATGAGCAAAGTTTTGGGAAGCGAGCTCGTCGATTTTGTTGCAGATGAAACGGTGCAGGTTCACGGAGGTTACGGCTATACGCAGGATTATGGAGTCGAGCGTCTCTACCGCGACAGCCGCATCAACCGTATTTTTGAAGGCACCAACGAAATCAACCGCCTGCTGATTCCCGGCAGGCTCCTCAAGAACGCCATGAACGGCTCGTTGCCTTTGTTCGAAACCATTGAAAGGGTGACGAAAGAAATTGCGGCAGGTAAGTTTGACACCAACGGTGATCAAAGTCTGCTGGCGGCCGAAAAACAGGCCATCGCAAATCTCAAAAAATGCACCTTGCTGATTCTCGGCGCCGCCGCACAAAAATATGAAAAAACTTTGAAGAATGAGCAGGAGCTGCTTGGCTGTCTAGCAGATATGATGATGGCGATTTATGCATCCGAGTCAGCGTGTCTGCGTGCTTTGAAATCACAAAACAAAGACATGGTTACGGCAGCGCAGATTTACGTCAATGACGCAGTTGAACAAGGCGCTATCTGGGCTCGTACGGCCTTGTCCCGTTTCAAAAAAGGCGAGGATTTGGATCAAGGTTTGGGAATGGTGAGAAAATTAACCCAACACCCGCCGATTGATACAGTTGGCTTAAGGCGTGAACTGGCACAAGCGGTTTTGAAAGAGAATGGCTATCCGTTTGAGTATTAAAAAAAACAACTTTTGTTTCAACAGATATTTTTGTAATTCTGGAAAGTCCGGGCTGGCATTCAGGTTAAAATTGTCTTCCAGAATCAGGCCTGCAAAATATCTCTCACCCTCCAATATTCTTCTTATTAAGTCCTGACCATGAATTCGAATCATTGTGAAGTTTCCTTTTGGAAAAAAATAAAACCCCGGCTGGTGCGCCGGAGGAAATGAAAGGAGAATGAATTAAGTGTAATAGCAAGCAAAAGCGGCCCCCAAGATGTCAATACTTGTAAT
>JADFPY010000272.1 GCA_022562085.1 candidate division KSB1 bacterium
AGCAGGGAAATCGTAGTTACTAATCCTTTAACAGCAGCGATGCCCACTGAAACCACAACGTCAATGCCGAGCGGCACGCAGGACGATGGGCTGGTCATGCCTCGCCTGCTTCGTCGGAAAGCTGCGGCGATATACCTTGGAATCAGTCTGGCGATGTTGGATTTGTTACGCCTTCAGGGTGAGGTCGAGCCCGTCCCGATGCCAGGCCGCAACGGCCAGCCAATCCGCACGCCACTTTACGACCGCATTGACCTTGATGATGCCAAATTGAAAGCTCCTTCCTCTACATGGACTTATCTCATCAACGACAATACGTTTGAGGATATGTTGGGGGTACAATTGATTGGTAATGCCGGGTTGCAGGTGGGGGCGGGTATATGGTGGCCTTTGATGCTCTTTTACTCTTTGGTGAGAAAACTAAGTAGGAAAAAATAGAGACCAATTTTTCTGTTGCAAATTGTAAATTTTGTTTTTACATTTTTTGTAGTTTTCTACCGAACATCATCTGAGTCTGGTGGATGCTGCGAGAAGTAGGTAAACACGATCTCGAAGTCGAAGAATTTTTTTTGCAGAAGTACTAAAAAAATGTCGCGAACCATGCTCAGGTATGCTATTGAGAAATTTGATGTCAATGAAGTTCGAGAATAGATTGGGTAACAACGTTTTCAAAACGAAAAATAACGGCGTTTTTATTCGTAGCAACAAAAAAAGCAGCTTGACTTTTCATGCTTCTTTTTTTACATTGGCATGTATTTCTAATCAGTTTTATAAAATTAAGAGGAGGTTTGTGATGAAGAAGCTATTTGTTGTTTTACTTGCTTTATTGGTCTGTTTTGCTATGCCTTTGCTGGCGCAAGACAAAGAGAAAAAAGAGATGGCAGCCGGTGACATGGACATGACTCCCCCGACCCCACTCACCGAGGACAAATATTGCAGTTCAAGGGTTGGTGAATGGAAAGGCTGGAGCGAGGGCGGCCCCAAGGGTAAAGTCGAACAAACTGAGACAGTTGAAATGGCCCTGAACGGACAATTTTTGCTGATAAAATCTCAAGATACCGGGGGATGGCAAGGCATGGGCATCCTGACCATAAACCCAGAAACAGGTGAATTTATGGGCGGTTGGGCTGACGGCTTTCGGGGCATGTACGATGGCGCCGGTAAACGCGAAGGCAAGGTGCTCACTATGAAATGGACCGGGTACCAGGGAACTTATGAATCGGTTGAAACGATGGTAGATGATGACACTATTTCCTACACATGGTCTTTTACAGATCCGGCAGGCAAAACCATGGAGGGCAAAGGCGAAATGAAGCGGGTTAAGAAGGTGACTTCTAAATAAGCAGTCAGGAAAAACAAACAATAAAAGGCCGGCATAATTGTCGGCCTTTTTTTATTTAAAAACGAGTATAATTTAAATGAATTGATAAGAATACTATTGAGTAACATGTGATAAAGAAAGTCAAAGTTCTCTGTCAGGAGTACAATGATTTCACGAGCCAGTAAGGACATCCATACTATGACCGCTGATTCCCTGATTGCATTCTGCAGAGACTTACCCAGCGCAACTGAAGATATCAAATGGGGCAAAGACCTGGTCTTTTCAGTCGGGGATAAAATGTTTGCCGTTTTCGATTCGGCGGACAACACGAAAGTCTGCTTCAAAGCGACGCCGGCCATGTTTAGTACGCTGACCGGCAAGGAAGGAATCATATCGGCGCCTTATGTCGGCCGCTATAACTGGGTTCTTGTCGAAGACCTGGAGGTACTGCCAAGGGAAATGCTTGAGGATTTGATTTCGGAATCTTACCGGCTGGTTGCTTCTAAGCTGCCGGCAAAAGTGCGCAAGGCCTTGGGGTTGTAAGAAAATGAATTGATTGCTGCAAGTTACATCATCTCTTCATCTGCAGTGGGACCGTAAATTGCTGGAACGGGCACATCATTCAGCCGCAAATAAACCCCAAGTTGGGCGCGGTGGTGGATGTTGTGGTTCATAACAAAGCTGCGCAGCACGGCAATTTTAGGCATGGAAAAGAGCGCCTTCCCGCCGGAAAGAAGCGACCAGGGCTTCATAAACTCCTCATCGCTGGTTTTCTCAATTGCAGCATGCGCATCGGCGACATTTTTGTCGAACATCTCGAGCATCTCCTGTCTCGTTGATACCTCCGGAGTTTTGGGTGGCGGCGCATCTTTAGGCGCCATATCAAATGAATCTTCTTTTAAAGTAAGAATCGTCCAGCTCGGCAAATTAGCAAGATGTGTTGCCAATTCTTTAATCGACCATGACTTGTCATGAGGTTTCCAAGCGAGTTTGTCCTGAGGCACCCGTTCCAGAGTTTTGCGGGTGTTTGCCATCTCCTGATCGAATTCCCCTAATATTGTCTCACTTAATGCCATTGGTGTTTTCCTTTTTTAAGCGTCAAATCACTCTCATCCATACAAAGGATACTCGACTTCAGTCGGGATTTCGACAACCGCAAGTCGCAATTCATCCTGACCAGTTGAGTGGGCAGTGACCACAGTGTCCTCTAAAGCTTCAATCACAGAAAAATCTTTCGCTTTAAAGTTTAGATCGCCTTCGTCATTCTGCCAGCTACCTTCACCGGAAATTGCAACCACAGCTAAACAAAAGCCTGAAGCAAGGTTCCGGCCGTATGTTGCGCCCGGCTGAATTGTTATATCCTCCATTTTGGCATCGGCCACGAGCGAAATCGGTGCATCCTCGCCGATTATCTTTTTGATACTGACCCCAGTTGCTTTTGAAACTGGGAAATCTTCGTGTTTGAAATCGCGGTAACTGGGTTGACGCTTAACCGCTTCATTTAGATCCGGTTCAAACCAGATTTGGAAAAAGTCCGTTCGCTCACCAAACATTTCTTCCTGGTGAGAGATACCTGACCCAGTTTGCATCACCTGCACGCCACCGGTACCAACCCGCCTGCTGCCACTCATCGAATCGCTATGTCCTAATTCCCCACGCAGCACATAACTCATAATTTCAAATCCCTTGTGGGGATGCATGCCGATAACGCCATCTCCATTTGCCGAAGCCCAGGCCCAGTAAAACAGCGGCCCGATGCGTTTTGCTTGCGAGGTGCCGCCGGGAAAATCGATGGGTTTAATTTCGGTTATTTTGCCGCCGTCAAAAGCGCCGGAACCCTGTTGTTCAGGAGAATAGATATTAATCTTGAACTTCATTTAAGTATTCGTATTGTTACTAGTACAGCAATTCCTAATTATTATTTCAACAGGCAATCGTATTTGTTGTCCCTTAAATGCTGCGTCAGTCATTAAAAGTCATTGATGGTCATTAGTGTCATTAAGCCAATGACAATAATTGACTTAATGACAACTAAATGACGACTTGAAGACAGATTTTGCGATCCTTTGTAAGAGCACTTAATTACGCACGTTATTTAGGAATCACACTAATAGAAGAGCCAGAAGTGAATTCGGATGTTGCGCTCACCACTTCTCGCTATTCTCTCTTCGGATAAACGCTCCTCGAACATTACTCGCTTTTCCGATCATACTGAATAATATTATCCCATTCTTCAGCACTTGATCTGGCAACGAACGCCACCACCGGTTCCGTATCGCTCATATTAAAAACCTCGTGCGGAACGCCCGGCTCGATGAAAATGAAATCGCCGGCTTTGTTCTCGAGGACTTCCCGGCACCCTTTTCCAAATTCATGCCGGACGCGGCCTTCGACAATATAAAGCATCACTTCAAAATCAACGTGGATGTGAGCGTAAGCAACACCGCCCGGCGGAATCGTCGCGACATTAATTGAGAGTTCTTTGGCATTGGTGTTTTTGCCGGACATGCCGGTTTTATATCTAATGTTGTTCCAATCCCGGCTGTTGCCGCCGCCGCGAATAATGGCGATACCGTTGTGATCTTCAACCGGCTGTTTTAAATTAATTTCTTTGTCATTCATGATTTATTTCTCTCTTTATAAAAACAAAACCTTGCAGGTCTTTATGACCTGCAAGGTTTATCTTATTTCAAGCAGCTAATTTACACATAGTCTTTTCACCAAAGTTCTTTTCGAATTCCTCGTTGTTGCTATAAACATAACCAAAACTTTTTTCCCAAATCGAGGCCTTCTCCATGCACAAATAGAAAAACACTTTGTCATGCCAGGCCTGAAAAGAGTGGTACATACTGCTGAACATAGCAATTTTAATTTCATCGGGGTAGGTGAGTTTGCCGTGGGGATCGGGGACCATTTCCATCTGCAGAATTTTGGTTGGGTTGCCGAGTTTTCGAATTTTCTTAATCGCAGGCTTAATCAAAGTGATCGAGCCGAAGGAGATAAACAGCACTTCCCTGGGTGTAAAATCAGATGTCAACCTGGAAGCAATCGCCGGGTAATCACATTCCCAGCCCTGATAATAAACCATAGGATGGAAATGGAACGAAACCTTAATTCCACGGTCTGCCACGAGACGAGCAGCTTCGAGTCGTTGATTGAGGTTCGCAGTAAAGTGTTCTTCGTTTTGGATGATAGTCGGTGGATTTAAGGACCAACTGCAGACGATATTAGGCGGCACCTCATTTTCCAGAAAATAGCGGACGTTGTTGGACTTGGTTTTAAACTCAAGCAAGACATTGGGATTGTCTGCAGCAAATTTGCAAAGCGCATCCAAATTCCCGTTGCGGTTGCCCCAGAGGAGCGCGTCTGAAGATTGGCCGGTGCCAAAATGATAAAAACGTTCCGGATCCAGATCGATTGACTTCAGTTTTTCAGCGAAGTCAGCATCGAAGATGAATTTGTCGCTGTAAAAAGTTTGAATGGTGCAGTAACTGCAGCCAAAGGCGCAGTTTTCCACCGCGTCGATTGTGCGCAGGTTGCAGCAAACAGTCTCCTCAGAAGCTACCGGGCACATGCCATAAATTTTTTTGTCCGACTCTTGGGTGACGACGTTGTATTTTTCTCTTTGCGTAGGTTTGGGCAGACCTTTTTCGGGATAGATTTTAGGCTTACTTTTTAGTTCTTTAAGGTAAGATTGCAGATTCTGTAAAAGGTGTTTTTTTAGCTGGCTACCCTCTAAATTTATCCCGGAACTCCGGGTCTGCCACCCTTCAGCTAAACTTCCTTCGCCCCACATATCGAGATCGCGTGCGGCCTCGACCACCTGCCGAAACTCCTGAAAGCTCAGTCGATGCTTAAAAGCAATCGACCGGATGGATTCCTGTTGTTGCGGAGCTAATTTTGAGTAAAGCGTTTGACTCAGGAATGAGTCAAATTTTTGGTTGTAGTCGATCAAGATATTTAACTTTTTCTTCGTTTAATATTTTGAACAGATCTTTGAAGTGGCGGGACATTCTTTCCCTTTCTGGCTTCGGCTTCGAGGACCATTTGCCACATCGCCTCAAATCGACCCTGTACTCCAACCTTATCCCAGAATTCAAGGTCAAACGAACGGTCCATTTTATTTAATGAAACCAATTTAGACATGATAACTTTCTTGGCACTCATAGATTTATTATACTAAATTTTTTTCTTAAACTCAAGCGCCTATCGGTCACATTAAATACATTTCCGGTGAATTAAGATAAACCTGAAAAAGCTCGAAAAATTTTCCACCATGAATTCCGTCCATCAAAGAATGATGAACTTCTACGGAAACCGGCGAGATGCCTTAAAGAAAGAAATATCGCGCTCTTTAGTAAACTTCACCAGCAACGTCACATCCACAGGGGCACAGATGTTAAAGAATGGCTGTTCGTATTCTCTAAAAAAGTAGAACAGCTCTTTTCTGTTCCAACTTTCCAGGTCCAAAAATTTCATTTTCAGGAATTTACATTGAAACGCTGCCATCGCTTGAAGCGATGGCAGCGGTACTACAAATCAGGTCGTCGGCTTCTCAAACATGCTGCGATCAAAGCCATTATTGAATTTGATGTTCGTCGAAATCTCAGCGGTCCACTCGTCGTTTTGCGGTTCGCCTTCCCAATTCGCGCGGACGTATTTTCTTTTTGCCGGTAATTTTACGCCCTGGATTTCTTCATATTCGACTTTCATCAAAAAGGGTTCGGCGACGCCAAAATCCATCACGGTAAACAAGAATTGGTCTACCAATTTTGTTTCCGGATTGATGTAAAGCACGTAGGTGTCTTGAGCATCTCCGATCCCTTCACCGAATGCAATTTTGACCAGGTTATAATCAATTCCGTTGACATTTTTGGTGCCGTTGTATTCGTAATTCAGGCCGGGATCGAGGAGCTTGAACATCATTGTAAACCAGTAGTAGTTGGTCTTGCGTAAGAAATCACAGAATTTAGCCA
>JADFPY010000273.1 GCA_022562085.1 candidate division KSB1 bacterium
GTGTGCCGTCGCCACCGGAGACTTTTTCTTCTAAAATCTTGGCTGACTTGCTGACAGCAACCACAACGCCTGAAAGACCTTTCAAGAATTCGTTCCATAAATACCCGATGCCGAGGGCCATGGGAATGGTTGCGAACTTACCGCCTTGTTTCGCTGCCAAACCTGCCAAAACGCCCCCCACAAGCACATAAAATAGAGACATCAAAAGCAGAATGGGTCTGACCGGCTGCTTTCTGCGTAAGACGTTTGTCCAATACATAAGCTCATGCGCGAAGGCTGCAACAGCACCTGCCAAATAATAGTCATTTAGAAATTCAGGCAAATTTATCTCCCCGATTTTTTTGAGAGATTTTAACTTGTAAAAAAATTAAAGAAACTCAAGGTGGGTTTTTTAAAAAAAACGAAAGTATCATTAATTGTCAAGTATCTGAAAGAAAAATAAAAATATTAACTTCATGTACTCAAAAACTTTTCAGGCGCACTAAGATAAACCTGAAAAAGCTCGAAGAATTTTCCAACATGAATTCCGTCCATCAAAGAATGATGAACTTCTACGGAAACCGGCATTTTAATCAAGTCATTTTGTTCAGTGTATTTTCCGAAAACGATTTTGGGAACCGAATCCTCTTTCCCAGGTTTGCGGGCATGGGCAAAACTGGTAAAAGAAATCCAGGGAATCATTGAGTAGTGAATGAGGTCATCTCGTTCATCTGCAGGGTTGACTGATTTTTCCTGACCGGCGATCCGTTCTAATTCTTTGGTTGCCTTCTCTTCGAATTTTTTAAAATTTGGATCGTAATCAAAATAACTGAAGCTAAAGGTCTCATCCTCGTTTAAAACCGTGGAACCGCCGTCAATCAGTTCATGCACAATTACTTTGTTTTCTCGAATTCTGTAACGAAACGGTTCGATTTCATTTGCTGCTTTTAAAGATAAATAAAGAGACGCCTTAAAGAAAGAAATCGCTCTCTTTAGTAAACTTCACCAGCGACGTCACATCCACAGGGGCACAGATGTTAAAGAATGGCTGTTCGTATCTCTAAAAAAGTAGAACAGCTCTTTTCTGTGCCAATTTTCCAGGTCTAAAAATTTCATTTTCAGGAATTTACCGATTCCATCGCTTCAAGCGATGGAATCGGTATTCTCATTTAAGTCGTCGGCTTCTCGAACATGCTGCGATCAAAGCCATTATTGAATTTGATGTTCGTCGAAATCTCAGCGGTCCACTCGTCGTCTTGCGGTTCGCCTTCCCAGTTTGCTTTCACGTATTTTCTTTTTGTCGGTAATTTTACGCCCTGGACTTCTTCATATTCGACTTTCATCAAACGGGGTTCAGCGACGCCAAAATCCATCACCGTAAACAAGAATTGGTCCACCAGTTTTGTTTCCGGATTGATGTAAAGCACGTAGGTATCTTGAGCATCTCCTATTCCCTCGCCGAATGCGATTTTGACCAGGTCGTAATCAGTTCCATTGACATTTTTGGTGCCGTTGTATTCGTAATTCAGACCGGGATCGAGCAGCTTGAACATCATTGTAAACCAGTAGTAGTTGGTCTTCCGTAAGAAGTCACAAAATTTAGCCTTTTGCGGGTCATCCTCGACAAGTTTGCCATCAATCATCATCCAGGATTCGCTGCCGTTATATCCCTGAATTATCTCTCCGGAAATTTGAGGCAGCACGGCTTTTTCGCGGGTCTCAAACTTGGCCCAGGAAAGCTCGCCGTCAAAGATGTATCTCTCAATGGACACGTCTTTCTGGTCTGTTGTTAAATCCTGGTAAGTGTAGGTGTACTCGACATCTTTGAGCGAGTGTAGCTTATCAATTCCACCAATAGCCGCGACCATTTCTTCAACCAGGCCTTTGGGATTTTCCGCCGGATCAATTTGCTTTCGTTGGCAAGCGAAACCAATCAATAAAATATGTGCAGTGAAAATGAAAGTGAAAAATCTTTTTTTAAAACACATAACGCCTCCTTTTTTTATGAAATTTTTTGTAATTTGGTGTAACTCGACATTTATGTCGAAAGAACTAAAGACCTCCAAATAGATTATCTACAGCTACGCTATGAAATGTCAGGTTAAATTACGCTATTGAAAAATGAATTTCAAGTTATTACTTTCTGAAAACTGCAAAATAAATAGAGGAGTATGAAATGTGTCGATTTCTCGCCTATCGGGGCGCGCCGATTTCAATGAGTAAACTTTTGTACGAACCGAAGAATTCTTTGATTCACCAAAGTTACCATGCCCAGGAGAGGGAAGAACCCTTGAATGGTGACGGATTTGGAGTTGGTTGGTATGCACAAGAGATTGAGTCCACCCCCGCGAGTTTTGTCTCCATTCAGCCTGCCTGGAATAACAGAAACTTACGCAGCATTGCCCGAAAGATTCGCTCAAATTGTATCTTTGCTCACATCAGAGCGGCGAGCAAGGGAAATGTATCTGAAAATAACTGCCATCCGTTTGATTACAAAAACTTGCTGTTTATGCACAACGGAGACATTGGCGGATTTCGCAAGATTAAAAGGACTTTGCGCATGGGACTCTCCGATGAAATTTACGATTGGATTCAGGGTGAAACGGATTCGGAACACTTCTTCGCCCTGTTTTTAGATAACTTGCTAAAAAACGGAGGTGAGCAAACCAGCGAGAATTTTGTAGCGACACTTGAGGAAACGCTTGTGCAACTAAAAGAAATTCTTAAGAAAAACGGAGTCAATGAGCCGGTGCTCCTCAATGTTGCAATTACCAATGGCGAGTTTATGATCGCGACCCGATATGTTTCCGGAGCAGGCGTCAAGGCGAACACGCTGTATCATTCAGAAGGGAGCAGGTATGACTGCAATGACGGCGTTTGTGAGATGGTGCAGGCTGATCCATCTCAACATGCGGTGCTTATCGTTTCCGAAAAACTCACGGATGTAAAAAAAGATTGGCACGAAGTTCCGGTCAATCACTTCGTGGCGGTTGACCAAAATCTTGCGGTGTCAATTAGCCCAATCAATGCTTAATTTGACACCCGAAGTTTTCAGACAGTCGCAAATCGCTGAAGCCTCTCCCCATTCGTCAGAAGATAAAACCGCAGATTGTGTAGTACAGCTGCAACGCTCAACCCTATAATAAGCCCTATCCACAACCCCGCCGGGCCGAGAGCATAGTTAATTCCAAGTAAATAACCGAGCGGTAAGCCAACAACCCAATAAGCGACGAAATTGACTAACATCGGAATTTTGGTGTCTTTTAAGCCCCTGAGTGCAGCCTGCCCGCTGACTTGCAAACCATCGGAAATTTGAAAAATTGCGGCAAAAAACAGCAGGTTAACGGCAATCCGGGCGACGTCATCTTCTTTGGTATAAACGCCAATGATGACTTCCGGAAGCGTGAGCATGAGCAAGGCGGTTAGACACATGACCAGCGTTGAAATAGCGATGCCGATATAGCCGATGAACCTTGCTTCATCCAACTCTTTTTTCCCAACTGCAAAGCCTACTCTTGCTGTTATTGCAAAAGAGAGCCCCAGTGGAATCATGAAAGCCAGTGCCGCAAAGTTTATAGTAACCTGATGTGCCGCTACCTGGTTGACGCCCATCGAACCGATGATCAAAGCTGTCACAGCGAACATGGTCACTTCAATCCCGAAGCTGAACCCATTGGGAATGCCTATTTTTAAAATTTCTTTCAGGGACTTCCAATGCGGCCAGTCAAAGCTATGCAGAATTTGAAAATCCTGACGGATTTTCTTGCGAAAAGTAAAAAGAATCATCCCAATCAAAATTATCCACCAAACCAGGGTCGTTGCCCAGCCAGTGCCAACGGGGCCCATTGCCGGGAATCCAAGGTGACCGAACATGAAAACATAATTAGCAAAAATATTTATGATCGAGCCGATGATGGCAAAATACATGCTGGGTTTGGTTATGTGGATGCCTTCGTTAAAAAACCGGAGCGCAAAGTAACAAAATTGCGCCGGAATGCACCAGGAAATTGCATTTAAATAACCAAGTGTGGTTGGAATGATTTCGGGCCGGATATTAAAAAAATCCATGACAATGGTCATATTACGAAGCATGAAAAAGCTTGGTATCGACAGGAATACACCAAGCCAAAGACTTTGCCAGAGGTTCTTCCCGATTTGTTCTTTTTTGCCGCCTCCAAAGAGCTGAGCAACAATTGGGTTTATAGCTAAAAGCGTCCCGAGCACAGAAAGTAAGATAGGGACCCAAAGGCTGTTGCCCACGGCAATTGCCGCCAATGCTTCTGCGCTGAAATTTCCCGCCATGATTGTATCTGCAACATTCATGGACATTTGCATGAGCTGGGCGGCAACCAGCGGCGCACCAAGTTTGAGTGTATGAATGATTTCTTTACGAACTTTTCCCATTTTTTAATCTAAAAATGAAACAGCGGATGTGGTAAACTCCGCGTTTATAAAAACACGATGCCAGCATTCAAGCCTAATGGTTGCATGATCTTCGTGCTTAATGTACCCTCGAGCATAAACACTTGGATTTCTAACAAATGTTTTCAATTTACCTTTGTCAAAAGTTGGGTCCGATTTCTTTCGTTTTGAATATTCTTTTTCGTCCATTTCCTTGTTGCCAACAATGTAAACTAATCCACCTCCTTCGCGATATATTTCTTGGCAAATATGTGATTTGCTACCACCATTTCGTTGCAAAAATTCGTTTTTATGTATCAAAGATTTTGGCACTTTGCGATTGGTCTTCACAAAAAACCATTCACCTTGACGCTTGAAAACTGCATTTCGTCTATTATCAACCTCCCGAGGAGGTAAATGCTTCACTTGCTTCCAAATAGCTTTTGGCAGCAATGATTGTTTAGCCGCGCGTACTGTACTAACTTTACCTCCGATAGCTGCTACAAACCAATGCCGCTCGTCATGTCCACACAAAAAACGTTGACCCTCCTTTGTATAAAGCAACAAGTGTTGCGTTTTTGGCTGAGCCTGTAAAAGCTCGAACTCCGGCGCGTCACCTCCTTGAACTATATCAAAATATTCACCGTTTTTATCAACTTGAATACCAATAGTAAAATGGTCTGAAGATTGATCCCATCGCCCTCGGACCTTTTCTGTCAAGTGAAATTTGACTTTTGCTCCTATTGCTTCAAAGTGTCTTTTTAAATCTTTGTTCTTCATAAAATATCCTTTATATTTTTTACCGAAGACCTTCTTTATTCACACCTCCCGTGTCTTCCAGGTGCCGCGCCGGAAAAGAAATATTCCAACCACTCCAAACAGGCCAGCCGCAAGAGTAATCGCCAAATAAACCCCTCTTGCATCAAACCCTAAGATCAAAGCAAGCAAATAAGCAACGGGAAGCTCAAAAAGCCAAAAGCAGATGAAATTTATAACCGTTGGTGTGGTCGTATCCCCGGCCCCGTTAAACGCCTGAACCATCACCATACCATAAGCGTAAATCGGGTAACAGAAACTAATATAGCGCAGACATTGAGAGCCAACAGCGATGAGCTTTGGATCCTTGGAAAAAATCCCAACCAGAAATTCAGGGAATATAATAAAGATCAGCGCAAGGCAAGAAAGAAAGAACATGTTTACATGCCCGGCAATCCAGACAGATTTTTCCGCGCGCTCGGGTTTTTTAGCGCCAAGGTTTTGCCCCATCAATGTTGCTGCGGCATTGCTCATACCCCATGACGGCAAAATTGAAAAGATAACGATGCGAATGGCAACGGTATAACCTGCCACGACCTCGCTTCCAAAAAGCATCAACGGCAATCCTGTCATCCTGAAAACATGCCCGAATGTCCATAACCAAACGATCATAAATGTCCCCAATAATAGAGGGAATGTTATTTTGATAAGGACGTACCAATTTGAAGCGCCGCTGATAGAGCCTGCCTCTTCCAGCTCCTTATGAATTTGAAGAAGCCCGGCAGTACTGGCTCTGGTGCCAAATGGCAGGAAAACGATGGTGAACCCAATCGCTATAGGCCATATCGTTCCGTAGATATTAAAAGGAAGAAGCTTGTCCAGATAGAGCGAAAACCACACGAGCGAGATCCCTAGAACAATTCCAGGCACTCCGTGGATTGAAAAAGCCAGTAAGTCCAGGAATCTCCTGAAAGGGGCATTAGTTCTCACCACAACGTGCGCCACGGCATAAGAAAGAACCACGACAGCAAAGGAAGCCACCGTTGACACGACTAGGGTATTAAAAATTGTATTACCCAAATGAGGCCATATAAACATTGTTCTCCAGCCGTCCAACGAAA
>JADFPY010000274.1 GCA_022562085.1 candidate division KSB1 bacterium
AACTACCATAAGCCGCAAGTCCTTTCACAACGACAACGATGTTGGCTCCGCCAGCGGCAAAGGCGACTTGGAAACGAACAGCATTGACGACGCCGACTCGAACGGAGGCATCTCCAGATGTGGCATGGGCTAGAGCGGCCAGGTTAGTAGAAACGCGGAAAATTCTATCAGCCTGCGGGCCTGTCCATGTAGCGATTGCAGCTGGTGTTATAAAAACTCCATCCGCTCCATGTTGACGGACCTGTAGTTCAAATGTATCAATAGCGGCAGGTGTTCCGCCGGAAGTCTTGAGTTCGAAGTCTAACACACGATAAGCACCATGAAGGAGGATAATGTCGCCGACTGTGACGAGTGTTTCGGATGCTGTTGTTACTGTTTCGGAGAATTCCTTCACAAAAGACGATTGGGTTATTCCGGACATTTTCTTCTCCTTTTAAGCTCTCTCTACCGTAGTAATTACGACGGTCTTATCATTAGCGTTGTCTACACCACCAGAGATGACGGCGCTTAGAGTTATCACAGTGGAAGTGCGGCTAGCAACGGTAAAAGTGCCATTATTTACTGCATCTTCGGCATTAGTTAGAGTTATTTCGTCATTAGCGATAATAGGTGAATTGGCATTATCAAAATCTGGGTCTCCACTACCCACTACGGAAATTGTAGCTCCAGAGGCTCCATCGTCTACGTCGATGTTGAAGGCTGTTATGTCTGGGCCAAGTGAGCCAGCAGTGTAGATAGCTTGTGGTAGTCTAATATTCTTATTAAGTTCAGTAAGCAGGTTTAAGATAGTCTTGTCTAGTATTACACCAAGGGAGCCTTGGATGCTAATGAGTTCGTTGAAAAGTTGTGTTCCAGCTCCATCGGATAAGCTTAATTGAGAATCTGAGTAGTTTTTAGATGCTTTGGCTGCCTCTCTAGCTTCTCGAAAAAGGTCAATAAGTTGCCTTTTAACCGTAAGGTAAAAAAGAGCATGAAACTGAAATAGAAGGCATTGATGAAGGTATCGAGAAAATGGCTGCGACTGTTTTTTATATGTTTGGTACCACGCCTGTTTCTGCTCAATTTGGCTGCACCGAAATTAGCCTCACCATACCTGTTGACCTGCTTTGGCATAGACACAATATAAAACACTGAAAAGAGTACATTGATAGCTGCCACCCAATAAAGCAACCAAAAAGGCCGATACCCCAATCCCATAGTCCATTTGTAAAGCCACCGCAGCCAAACTAACGGATGCAAGGTTGAATATTCTTCAAAATGTACGGACTGCTATTTTATTTCACAGAACAGGCTAGGTGAAACCCAACTCCTGCGAAGGGCGACCCCGTGCCGATTTTCCTTAAGAAATATAATAATAAATCGGAACGTGGCGCCCGCAGCCCGCGCAGGCTCCCTTGCCCGTTTTTCAGGGCGAGGAGCCGGAGCGGACAAAAGAAAGCAAGCTACGTATCGTCTTTGCGAATCCGCGATAGCGGATGAAGCAATCTCCTTGCCCTGTCTCGGGGATTGCTTCGTCGTTACGCTCCTCGCAAAGAGGATGAATGAACTCATAACTTTCCCCTTGTAAATCATCTTTATAATTTGTATTTTTCGTCTCACTTTTGGCTGTACGGATCAACCTCGCGAGGAGCTCCGCAATCAAAGAATTAAAGACCCTCAGAAAATATCTTTCCCGCTATAAAAAACAGTATATCATCGGTGCCTTCTTTGTGCTCTTTACCACCGGTTTTTCGATGCTGGGTCCATGGGTGCTCAAGTTTGCAATCGATCGACTAACGGCAGGAATCACCAGCCAACTTCTGTTAAAGTATGCCGGATTGCTGGTCGGGGTCGCCCTGATTGAGGGCATTTTCAGGTTTCTGATGCGGCAGACCATCATCGGGGTGTCGCGCAAGATCGAGTATAACCTCAGAAACGATTTCCTCAGTCATCTGCAGAAACTTCCCCAGTCTTTTTATCAACAATTTAAAACCGGCGATTTAATGGCGCGCGCTACTAATGACCTGGAAGCAGTGCGTCAGGTGGTGGGGCCGGCGATCATGTATGCCTCGACCACGATTGTTTCGCTGGCGGCATTCGGAATTATGTGGCACATCAATGTTGAGCTCACTCTGTTGGCGATGATTCCGTTTCCCATTATGGCGTTGATTGTCTGGTGGATGGCGCGCAAACTGCACAAGGCTTATGCAAAAATTCAGACGCAATATGCGGCAATTACTTCCAAAGTGCAGGAGAATCTTTCCGGCATTCGGGTGGTGAAGGCTTATGTCCAGGAGGCTTCGGAAACGGAGAGTTTTAAAGCGCTGAACCGGGATTACATTAACCTGAATTTGAGTTTGGCAAAAATTCGCGGCTTCATGTGGGCGGCGATGACTTTTCTGGTTGGCATCGGCTCCCTGATCGTACTCTGGTTTGGCGGTCGTCTGGTGATTTTAGATCAGATTTCATTGGGTGAGTTTGTGGCGTTCTCAGCTTACCTGGCAAATTTAACCTGGCCGATGATTGCCCTCGGCTGGGTGATTAACCTGATTCAGCAGGGCGCAGCCTCCATGGGCAGAATCAACCGTATTTTTGAGGTCGAACCGGATATTAAAAATGACGAGCGCACGGATTCGACAATAGAAAAAATTTCCGGCGAAATCGAATTTCGCGGGGTAAATTTTTCTTACAATGGCACGGCGATTTTAAAAAACATCGATTTGAAAATTGACAAGGGCATGACCCTGGCGATCGTCGGGCCGACCGGCAGCGGTAAATCGACGCTGATTAATTTGATCCCGCGCTTATTTGAGCCGCAGGAAGGTGAGCTGCTCATCGACGGCCGGAAAATTCAGGAGATTCCTTTAGAGGTTTTGCGAAGAAATATCGGTTATGTGCCACAGGACACATTTTTGTTTTCCGATACGATTAAATCAAATATCAGTTTTGGGGTGGAATCGCCGTCCCCGCAG
Source organism: candidate division KSB1 bacterium (assembly GCA_022562085.1). NCBI lineage: Bacteria > Pseudomonadati > Candidatus Zhuqueibacterota bacterium. The sequence continues at coordinate 2,952 of JADFPY010000274.1, forward strand.
GAAATCGAAGAGGCTGCGGTGATCTCGCAGATTGAGAAAGACGTCGCGGATTTCCCGGATCAATTTGAGACCATGTTGGGCGAACGGGGCATCAATATTTCCGGGGGCCAGAAACAGCGAACCGCCATCGCCCGCGCTGTTCTGCGCCAACCGCGCATTTTGATCCTGGATGATTGCCTCTCCGCAGTGGACACTTACACTGAAGAAGCGATTCTCGGGCGGCTCCGAGAGGTGATGCGCAACCGAACCAGTATTATCGTTTCACACCGGATTTCGACCGTCAAAGATGCGGATTTAATTATCGTCGTTGAGGATGGAGAAATCACCGAACGCGGCACCCACGATGAACTGCTGGTTCTCGGCGGTGTTTATGCCGGTTTGCATGAGAAGCAGCTTTTGGAACAAGAGCTTGAGGAGTGTTGAGACTGGATGCTTGTTGCTGGATGCTTGTTGCTGGATGCTGGATGCTGGTCGCTGGATGCTGGTCGCTGGCTTGGTTTTAGAGCCGATATTGTATCGTCGTTGCGAGCGTTTCTCAGCGAAGCAATCTGCTGATTAATAGGATGGAGATTGCTTCGCCGCTACGCTCCTCGCAAAGACAGAAATTTAGGAATTTAAATATTTGAGTGTACACGAAGAAGAAGTCCTCGGTAAAGCCTACGACAGCCGCTTGATGCGGCGGCTGCTTTCCTACCTGAAGCCGTATCGGTTTTTTGTGACCCTTGCAGTTCTCATCCTTTTCGCTGCTTCGGTTCTACAGTTGGCCGGCCCATACCTTTATAAAATTGCCATTGATAAATATATTGAGACCCAGGATTTTGACGGCCTGGCGTCGATTTGTTTGGTATTTGCTTTCGTGCTCATCGTTGGATTTGTGATGCAGTTTTTGCAGACCTATTTGGTTCAATGGATCGGGCAGAAGGCAATGTATGATTTGCGCAGCGCTATCTTCTCCCATATTCAAAAACTGCCGGTCAAATTTTTTGATAAAAATCCAGTCGGGCGGCTGGTCACGCGGGTGACGACCGATGTTGAGAGCCTGCACCAGATGCTTTCATCCGGCGCGGTGGCAATTTTTGGAGATATTTTTACCTTGGCCGGAATTGTGATTTTACTTTTAGTGCTCAACTGGAAATTAGCGCTGATTACTTTTTCCGTCCTGCCGCTGCTTTTTTACGCCACATTTTTGTTCAAGAAACTGGTTCGTGAAATTTACCGGCTCATTCGGGTGCGGATTGCCCGTATCAACACGTTTCTGCAGGAGAATATCACCGGAATGGCGGTGGTGCAGATTTTTAACCGCGAACACAAAAATTTCAAGAAATTCGATAAACTGAATGAAGATTATCTGGAGGCTTTTTTAAAGACGATTTTTTACTATGCTACTTTTTATCCTGTGGTTAAGCTGATCAGTTCCATTGCAATCGCCCTGATTATCTGGTACGGAGGCGGTAGAGTGATTAACGGGGTATTGACATTTGGCGCGCTCGTGGCTTTCATTCAGTACGCCGAAATGTTTTTCCGGCCCATTATGGATCTTTCGGAAAAATACAACATCATGCAATCGGCCATGGCCTCGTCCGAACGAATTTTTAGCCTGCTGGATAAAGAACCCGAAGAATTGTCAGCAGCACTTGCGAGTGAGCCCGCTAAAATCCGCGGTGAGATAGAATTCCGAAATGTCTGGTTTGCTTATAAAGACCAAGATTTTGTTTTGAAAGATATTTCATTTAAAGTCAAAGCCGGTGAAAAAGTTGCCTTTGTGGGCGCGACGGGGGCGGGTAAGACCACCATTATGAGTTTGCTTTTCCGCTTTTATGAAGTCACCAAGGGCGAAATTTTGTTTGATGGCAGAAATATAAACAAGTTTTCTCCGCAGGAGCTTCGAGAACACATGGGAATGGTGCTGCAGGAAGTTTTTATTTTTGACGGCACGGTTTCCAGGAATATCCGTCTGGGAGATCAAAGAATTTCGGACGCACAACTTTTCCAGGCCGCCAAAGATGTGCACGCAGATTCATTCATCCAAAAACTGCCGGACAAATACGAACACCAGGTGCAGGAACGCGGCCGCAGTCTTTCGGTTGGACAAAGGCAGTTATTAGCATTTGCACGAGCGCTTGCCTTTGATCCCGCGGTTTTGATTTTAGATGAGGCGACCTCAAGCGTGGACACGGAGACCGAACTCCTGATTCAGGACGCCCTGCAGCGTTTAATGCAGAATCGCACTTCGCTGGTGGTCGCTCACCGGCTTTCAACCATAAAAAACTCCGATCGAATCATCGTGCTGCACAAAGGCGAAGTTCGCGAAACCGGTACGCATCAGGAGCTGCTGGCTGAGCAAGGGATTTATTACAAACTCTATCAATTGCAGTATGCTTATCAAGAGACCAGGCAGGTTGCTTAAAAACGGGTTGATTCATCTACTCGCATTGGTTTTTGCGGCAGGTTGCGCAAACACTCCCAAAGTGCAGGTTTCGCAATTAGAAACATCCGGTTTGACAAACTCAGCAGACGGCCTTGTTACGTCTGAATATTTTTTAGGATTGCTGAATGCAGTGCAGGGTTTGCAAACAGGCGATCCGATTTTCAAAAGAAATTCGAGTGCATATTGGATCACGCCTGAAATTGATAAAATTGACCTCGAACTCACCGCACAGGAAGAACAGTTCGAAGCCACAGAATACCAGGGCAGGCTGAAAAAACTTAAAGGACTGCATGAAAAGTATTTGGTTTTCTCTGTCTATTTAAGCATGCCTTTTTATTCAAAGTGGCCGCAAAGCCGGCTAACTGACTATTTAAAAAATAATCTGACCGTCACCCTTGAAAATGGAACTGAGAAAATATTCGCGCCCGAACTTCAGGTTTTTAACGTCATCGAAAGACTTGTGGATGAAAAATCCCAACTCCCTTCTTACGAAAATTTTGACGACCTGGAGGTTCGCGTTCCGCTTCGGGTTCAGTTCAGCAAACTCGACAATGAAGAAGCGATCGTTTCTTCTTCAACGAAAGAGATCAGAATCAAACTTCGACTTAAAAAAAGGCCGCCGTTCAGAATTGGTTTTTTTGATGAGAAATTTTTTCAAGGTTTTAAGTGGAAGGTTGTTCATCCTGATTGAATGTTCAGAGCGACACATTCAATAATCAAGCGTAATAGAGAAGAAATATCCATCTTGCTGCCAGAGCAGAGATTAAAGACCATCATTGAAACTTGGAGTCCTTTCCTCCCAAGTTCTTGTGCTTTAGGCTTTGCGATCATCATATAAAAGCAAGGGT
>JADFPY010000275.1 GCA_022562085.1 candidate division KSB1 bacterium
CGCGAGTCTTGTTATAAAGAGCAACCTTATTGGAGGTTTGGTCAAAGGACGGGTTTTTGATCAAGAAACAAACAAGGGTGTTCCGCATGTTATTCTCAGAATTAATGAAGCGATCGCGGTAACGGACAGGCGGGGTAACTTCATTTTCGATTCTTTAAAGCCCGGTAAGTACTCCTTTACTGTGAAGAAGCTAAGCCTTCCCGGAGATAAAACCACTGTTGAAAGAAATCCCCGCTCTATCGACATCCTCAACGGTGAGGAAACATACCTTTCGGTCGCACTTACGGGAGCTGCAACTCTTACTGGAAAAGTCAATGTTTATCCCTTTGGAAAAGAACAGCAAAGCCTATACGCCTCAAATGAAAATAATGACTCGGGTATTGCCAGCGAAGAGAAGGAATTAGCCGAAGGATTTGGTTTAGGCGGCGCTCTGGTTGTGCTTAGTAATGGCTCCGAAACGAAACGCCGTCGCACAGATGAATCAGGCCAGTTTACATTTACCAACTTACCTCAAGGCAAATGGAGAATTAGCGTTAAAGATAAATACTTACCCGCTAATCATCATCTTGATGAAAACAGTGTAGAGGTTAATGTTCTGAGCGGTCAGGAAAACCATGCGCTGGTTGGGGTTCTACCCGGGAAAAAAATTGTTTCTCCGGCCCTCTTGTTTGCCGAAGCCGATGTTAAGAAGAAAGCAAATGTTGAAAATGTGAAACTGCCGCAAAGCCGTTCGCCTCAACCCAAAAAATCTATGGTGAGCGTTTCATCAGCAAAAGCCGAACAATCTGAAGTGAAACGTTATATTGTCCGTTCGGGCGATTGGCTTTCTACAATTGCAGAGAAGTTTTATGGAGACGCCATGAACTACTCTGCAATTTTCGCAGCAAATAAGGACGTTCTGGAAAATCCCAACAAGATTTACCCTGGACAAGAGCTGCGAATTCCGGATGTAGTTAAGGCGAAACAATACTATACTGTGCGTTCTGGTGATTGGCTTTCTCAAATCGCCGAGAGCTATTATGGCGATGCAATGAAGTATAAAGTGGTATTTGCAGCAAACCAGGATATCGTTGCCGACCCCAATAAAATTTACCCGGGCCAGAGATTAGAAATTCCGGATTTATTAGGAAATACTGAAAATTATACCGTTCGTCTAAATGATTGGCTTTCGAAAATTGCTAAAAGAGCTTATGGTGAGGCAAGTCAATATAGAAAGATTTATGCAGCAAATGGTGGATTGATCCAGGATCCCAATTTAATTTATCCGGGCCAGAACTTGCGAATTCCTTCAGGAACAATAAGTGGTAGGGCGAGTAGTTCAAGGAGAATAAAACCCGGTCTGTCCGATTCCCTCTGATCTTTTTCCCTCAAGAGTTTTACCCGCCCGGAACCGAGAATAATTCTGAATTCCAGAAGCAGCTTATTTCAGTTACATCTTGACTTAGAGATTCGATTTATTTATCTTTTGTAAATTTTAATCATAAGTCGAGTATTAATGGCAGCTAAAAAGAAAAAAACCAACAACTCGTTTTTTAACTTCCATGCCGGTGATGCGGTCTGGGGCAACATCTTTAAAAAGAAAGCCAGTGAAGAAGAAACCACCATGGCAATATTGAAACGGGTTCCGCTTTTCAAGAATATGAAAAATTCCAGCCTGAGAGAATTTGAGAAGCTGCTGCACCGGCGCACGTATAAAGCGGATGAAGCCATTTTCTGGGAGGGTGAACCGGGAGTCGGGATGTATATCGTGCAAGAGGGGACCGTGGCAATTTATAAAGGTAGCTCTGAAAAGGAGCGCGAGGAGTTGGCAAAATTAGCTCAAGGTGAGTTTTTTGGAGAGCTGGCCCTGCTCGACGAATCGCCTCGCTCTGCAACGGCGATGGCCCTAGAGGACAGCAAAATTCTCGGGCTTTTTCGTCCGGACTTGTTAGAACTAATTGACCGCAAACCGAGACTTGGAAACCAGCTTTTGTTCAACCTGTCTTTGTTGATTGGCGAAAGACTAAAACACACCAATGACGAGCTGCAAACCCTCTGGGACAAATTAGAAGACACGAAAGTTATTAAGTAGGGGCTCGGTCCATCCGATTTGAATTCTCTCAGGCAAAAAATATGCAAGCTTACAAAAGAAGCATTCAAGAAACTAACCTGATTAATTCACAAAAAGAAATATAGCAATTGATTCAACATATTAACATTTAAGCAGTTAGATTGTGGATTAATGGATCAATGGAATATTGGATTAATGGCCTCGTTTTCCCCAATACTCCAGCAATCCATTACTCCAATAATCCACTGTTTATAAATAACCTAACCTGCAAAATCCAAAGTCAGTTAGCAATTTTCATGAATAATGCAGGCTAATTAAATATGGAACAACCCCCTGTTTTATCTGTTCGTTTTAATCCCGGGACGATTAAAAAGATCATTGGCGGATTCGTCCTGACACTTGGTTTTGTGGCATTATTAATCCTGATCCCGATTCTGCAATCTGTTGTCACCATTCTTATTATCGCATTTTTCCTCGCCCTTATTTTAAACCCGATAGTCAATTTTATAGAAAACCGCGGCATAGCCAGGTTGTTGGCTTCAGTACTTGTTTTTGCCATGATCATATTCCTGGGCGGCGTTGGGTTTAAATTTCTGGCGCCGCGAATTACCAATGAAATAAAGCAGTTGAGTTCCGGCCTGAATGAACAGTCACCCGGGGAGACTTTGCAGAAACTTCAAGAGAATCTGGGGGATAAGATACCGTTTTTGTCGAACCCGATGATCCAAAAAGAGTTGAAAAAGAAGATCGATGATCTGTTGAAAAAAAGTTTCTCAATGGTTGTGAATGTGTTGTCGGCGGCGGTGTCGATAATTATGCTGGCTTTCATCACTTTTTTTCTGCTCAAGGACGGGCGCCGAATGAAGAAAACGGTGGTGAGTTGGGTGCCAAACCGCTACTTTGAAATGACTTTGATTATTTTACACAAAACCGGCACTCAGCTTGGGCGGTATATTCGTGGTCAGTTACTGGTCGCTTCTATCGTCGGCTCGCTGTCTATTTTCGCTCTCTATCTTTTAGAAATTAAATACGCCTTTTTTATCGGGGCGATGGCCGGCCTGGCGAATATGATTCCCTACTTTGGACCCATTGTTGGAGCTGTTCCGGCCATAATCATGGCGCTTATTCACAACGACGGCTCCCTGGAAATTGTTGCGGTTGTTGCCGTGGCATTTGCCACCATTCAACTTTTTGAAAACATATTTGTCTCACCCTTCATCGTTTCCAAAAGTGTGGAACTCCATCCTCTGACAGTTATTATTGTTATTTTAATCGGCGGGCAGCTTGTGGGGATTTTCGGGATGCTGCTCGCAGTTCCTACCGCAAGCATCATCAAAGTTACGGCTCGGGAATTGCACTGGGGATTAAAGAACTACCGGATTTTTTAGGAGAATTTTCTACTTGTAGGTTCGAAATTCTGTACGAGTTGCACAGCTCTTCAATTCTTTCCAATTAAAGGCATCTTTAGAACCTCAAATGAATTATTAAACATTCCAGCCGTTTCCGCTGCAGTCATGAACTGCATTGGGATGAAAAGTGCATAGATTCCATTAATAGGTTAAAGATGCTCTAAGATAAAAGTCATGGTAGACTGAGCCATGTTCCAAGCTGGGAATTAATCGTTCTCCATGCAAATTCCGTTGGTCGTAGAGAGCGTATCCGCCAGATAACATGAGCCATTTGTTCTGGCGGTAACTCACGTCCAGCGCCAAATCAAGGCGCTTGCCAATGATTGCTTCAAAAGCGGCAGTTATCTTTTCGAATCCCTTTTCCGCACCGAAAGTGAACTCCGTTCGTTTTTCCCCCTCGAACACATATTCAACCGCAAATGGAAACCGCCATGCACCGGATCGATATCCGCTTCTGACTTTGTATGAAAGACCGCTGCGATTCATATAAAAAAGGGTATTGGGTAATTGTACGCCTCGAAATTCCCAGGGATGAAATCGAGATGAATTTCCTGATAACATGTTGAGAAATTGGTAAACTAATTGATAACTGAGGGTACTGGTGAATAGTGAAACTTTGTCGCCTTTACTAATTTTGTCGTTATCAATATTGTAACCTCGACCCTGATAGTAGCTGATTATATTGGTAACATCGTTGAAAACACCCAACCCGGCGGTAGGGTAATTCAGGACTGCTATTTTTCCATTTATATAAGGTAATAAAAATCCGATGTGTCCACCATTGCGATGCATTTCATCTTCGATAAATTCGCTAAAGAGCATTTCATTGTTAAAGCCGCCCATTTGCAGCAAGCCATCCCAACCATTATTGTTTAACTCATTATATAAGGGTGAAAAAAGCGTATCTTCCTCTATGATGATTGTAAAGCCTGTGGCATCAAACAGACTTGACAGATAAAAATAAAATAAATTATCATATAGCTTTACCTCACCTGAAAGTATTGCCTGCTGATCAGCCTCATTTGCGATGGCTGAATGGCCATAAGAGGGTTTAAATCCAATCGCTGCTAACCGAGTACCGTGGCCGTATTCATGGTATGCAAACTGAAAAGAGTTTTTTATAAATATAGATCCGGCAAAAAGCAGTAAGCCATTCGCGACATTCCGCAATTGGTGTGAATCATAAAAAAGAAACTTCTTGTCACCTTTGGTTAAGCTTGTATCGGGTTTTACAATCAAATTCGCCGGTAGAGTGGCCAGATTAAACAATTCGATTCCGAACTGACCGACTGCTTTGTTTGAATAGCCCTGAATGACATAACGGGAATCGAATGACAGGGTACGTTGGCTGGTTAAAGATTGCGCCAAAATATTTTCTGTGTTTAACATAAGGTATGCAATAATCAAAATAGAGATAGAGAATATACGTATCCCAATACTCGTATTCTTTAAATTCTCCATCTTTGAAGTAATTGGTATTTTTCGTCGTTCTTCAAACATTCTCTCTCCCCTCTTCAGGGCCAAAGGTATCGGGTCTAACGCTGATTTAACCGGCCAAACGCGTACCTGACTTCGGTTCAGGAATTGCCTCGTGCGGTTTGGTTCGAGTCGAAACGAATCGTTACAAACGGTTAGATTGTGGTTCGCAAAAAACGCTCTCACAATCTAACCTTATTCGTTAGGTGGTTTTTAACCATAACTTATAGTTTTTATGTAATTAATTTAAAAAGGGCGGTGCTTCTTTTTCTCTTTTTCTAATTCTCAGATAGAGCATCAAATTCTTTTTTCTTATTTTCAAACCAATCTTTCATCGCTTCTGGTTTTTTCATAAGTTCTTGCATTTCATTCATTGCTTTAAGATGCGCTTCATCTTTCTTTTGAAACATTTCCATACCATGTTGTTTGCTCATTTCTGCAATCTCTTCAAAAGAGTTAGCATGAAATTCTTTATCGCATGCCCCTCCGAGTTGTTTGCAATTCATTGTTTTCATATTTTTCTCCATTGTTTAATTTTAATACACCTAACGACGGCGTGAGCCGCGAAGACGACAGCGTACGTAACTTGCTGTTTCAAAAGAACCTCCGAGGGCGCGGAACCGCCTTTAAGAACCTGCCCTTCGTCGGCTGGACGCGATGTTAGAGCCCGGACGCGCTACGCGGCACAGACTTATGACCCGGCGCCACCCAACCCGATGCGAGGCTCTTAATTCCACAAAACTTTCTGAGTACATCCCGACCCTCGGGACTTCTCTGCGACTTACCCGCCGAGTATCCATTTTGTCTTTTTAAAATTTTCGATTTTAACTTTCGTTTCGTGATTGCTTTGGGGGTAGTATGATGCATTGTTAGCAAAAGTTACTTATTGAATGTCATTGAGTTTATCACTTTTTCTAATTCATTTTTCTGTTCATCATTGATAAACGAAATGATTGTATTCATACTAAATCCATTTTGAATCGTTGAATAATATACTTGCTTAATATTAAGTCCCATATAATTAATGGAAAGATTCATCAAATAGAATTCTTGATTATTTATAACTTCTTTTTTAAACTCGTCATCAATGTAGTCATATTGGATCTGTGATTGTTTGAGCAATTTTCGAGAGTGAAATAAATAATCACTTCCTGTCTTAATTCCTGGTGCATTTTTCAAGTTCTCCGCGACTATCATAAAATTCGGATTATATTCTACTGCTGCTCCAACTTCATATTGAAAAACAGCCAATAAAGTGGCAGAATTAATTTCCGAAGTACCAATTACAA
>JADFPY010000276.1 GCA_022562085.1 candidate division KSB1 bacterium
CAACGGTTGTCAAAACTAAAATACCCAAAACACCTGATGTAGTTCTTGTTACTTTCATGATGGTCCTCCTTAAATTTAATTCACCGCCAACAGGGAAGCCTTCTTCACAAGTTGAACAAACTCAGCGCGGTACCCTTCGGTATCTTTGCCTTTTGCTGTATTAGCCAGCTCGATAACATTCTCATAAGAAGCCTGGCTCTTAAACTCCGAATCCCGCAGCAGCATTCCAAATTCGGCTACTGCTGACGCGAACTTAAAATTATCCGAGCTTTCCGCCAATTTAACGGTTTTATCTTTGATGACTATTGACAGCAAACGACTTTTATCTTCTTTGGGTTTTTTATATCTGAGCTTAACTGTCATCAATTCATCTGAACTTGCCTGATTGGTTACTTCACCTTTTTGGTATTTCAATTCATCGACGCTTTTAATGAAATCGCTTTTAACACCAACAGGAATGATTTCGTAAAGCGCGGTCACGGTGTGTCCGGCGCCCAATTCGCCAGCATCCTTCTTGTCGTCGTTAAAGTCTTCGCTTTTCAGCATACGGTTTTCGTAGCCAATCAAACGGTAAGCCTGTACTTTGGCCGGATTGAATTCGATCTGAATTTTCACATCCTTAGCGATGGTAAACAGCGTGGCGCGCATCTCTTTGACAAAAACCTTGTTAGCTTCCAAAATGTTGTCGATGTAGAAATAGTTGCCGTTGCCGGCGTTGCTGATACTTTCCATTCTGCCGTCTTTGTAGTTGCCCATGCCAAATCCGCAAATGGTCAGAAAAATGCCGTCGTTTCTCTTTTCTTCGATTGTGCGCACCAACTCAGAGGTCGAAGAAACACCAACGTTAAAATCCCCGTCTGTGGCCAGAATGACACGGTTGTTGCCATCTTCAATCAAGTTTTCTTTAGCGACTTTGTAGGCGAGTTTAATGCCCGCGCCGCCGGCAGTAGAGCCGCCAGCCTCAAGTTTGTCAAGTGCGCTTAATATAGTGGAGCGTTCCTTTGCGGGAGTTGATGGCAAAACCAACCCTGCCGCACCTGCATAAGCAACAATAGCAATTCGATCTCGATCATCTAGATTCTTGACCAGAAGCTTAAAAGCTGATTTTAAGAGAGACAGTTTGTTCGGCGACTTCATCGAGCCGGAAACATCCACCAGAAAAACCAGGTTGCTCGGCCTCATGTCTTCATAGTCCAGCTTTTTACCTTGCAAGCCGATGTGCACCAATTTATGGTCCGGATTCCACGGTGCCTGCGAAACTTCGGTCGTTACCGAAAATGGGTGCTCGCCTTTTGGGTCTTCATAATCATAATTAAAGTAATTGACCAGCTCTTCGATACGCACCGCGTCTTTGTATGGCAGTTGCCCGGAATTCAGAAACCGGCGCACGTTTGCATAAGATGCGGCGTCGACGTCAATCGAAAATGTTGACAACGGATTCGTTCCCGGACTCAGGAACACGTTGTCGTTGATTTTGCTGTACTCTTCGGTGTTGTGGGGAATCGGGAGAATATCCGGTTTTGCAGTTGTGAAATTACCGACAGCAACGGACTTTGATAATAGTTGAAAGCTCTGAAGAGGCATGTTTTTTCCTTTGCGTTCCCGGACAGCCATATCCGTTACAACCACTTCTTCAGTTTTAAATAGTTGATCTATATCTTGATCCTTTTGAGCGTCTTTCTTTGAATCATCAACTTTGGGGACTTCAACTTGCCTTTCAGGTCCCTTTTCAACTTGCACAGGTTTTTGAGTGCTGCGGCATCCTAAAAATGCGGTTGTTAAAATAAAAAATATGAAAATATATTTTTGCATGGCACTTCTCCTTACTTTTTCTTATTTTAAACAGTTAATTGATTTACCTTTTGCCCATTAATGCCATTAACTGAAGAAAGGTGAATGAGAAATATTAGTTTTTTCCCGGAGCAGAAACTCCTCAACCGAATCAAAAGCAACGACCGCACGGTTTTGGGTGAGCTTTTTGTCCGGTATAAAAAATTAGTCGCGAGTTACGTCTCAAAACATGGCGGCGATCAATCGGATGCGGAGGACATGCTGCAGGAAGCCATTATTGTGGTCTGGCAAAAAGTCTGCTCCGGAAAGTTTGAGTTGAGGTCAAAGTTGAGTACTTATATTTTGGCGATTGTAAAAAACAAATGGAGCGCTGAAATGCGCAAGCGCAGCAAGTTTTCCGAAGAGTTGCCGGAGGATATTTCGGACGGGAATCCTTCAACTTTAGATGGTGTTATTAAAGAGGAAGAAATGGCGACGGTCAGAAAAGCACTGGCAGCACTTAATCCAATTTGCAAAGAATTGCTGATGCTTTTTTATTTTGAAGAAAGAAACTTGCGGGATATTGCAAGAGTTTTGGGATTTGCAAACCCGGAAGTGGCAAAATCCAAAAAGTACCAGTGTAAAAAATCACTGGAAACAATTTTAAAACAACAAACGGCAAAGACCGAAAGGAGAATTTGATGAAGTGCCAGGACATTCTCCAAAATGAGCTTCATGAAAAATATATTCTCAACCAGCTTGAGGACTCCGAGAAAGCAAAATATGAATTGCACTTAAAAGAATGCAAAGACTGCCAGGCAGAACTGAAAACTCAGCGGGTGTTGATTTCCGGCATTCGGGCAGCCGGGCTCGCCGAGATGAAAAATGAGATCAAACGCCAGGTTGAGATTGGCGAACTGAATCACCCGGGAATGACCTGGGGCAGGTTATCGAAAATTGCGGCTGTTTTATTCATTTTTGTTTTAACGCCTGGGGTGATAATTTATTTAAGCAAAAGCAACCCGGAGCTTGTGCCGACAGCAGAACAGAAAACAGAGAATGCACCAGAAGACATTTCTTATTCAGTCGCTGATGCGGCAACCGAGGGCAGGCGGGATATAGTGTCAACCGAAATGATGCCGGATGCAGATTTAAAAGTTTTAAAAATTCCTAAACAGAAAGATGCAGGAGGAAAGAAAATATTTAAGAAAAATGAATCTGCCAAATCAGATGCTTTAAAACTTACTTTTGGGGAAACCAAAAAGGCGAAAATAACAACCGAAATGGATAAGCAAGAAATGCTGATTCGAGCTGAACCTGCTCAATCCAAAATTGCTTTGCAAGAAGAGGTTTCGACTTTTAAAAATGAAAAAGAAGATGCGTTTTTAAAATCAAATTTAGCGGCAACTCCAAAGGAATCACGGCTCAAGGGCAAAACAGGTGATCTCAACCAACCGAAAATTGAAGCGGTGATCTTTTCTTCCCGTGAATACAGGAGTGCTCGGACTTATGTTTATGAAGCGCCGGAAGCGGGCCTCAAAAAGGCCGGTCAGTTCCGGCAGCGGAATACCCGACTGTTCGACATGAAAAAATCCACAGAACAAACGGTTTCAGATCTGCGGTTTATTTCAAACGGACACGCTATTCTCGTACATTTAAAAGCATCGGAAGATGAAGCAGCCCGGGAAGTTTTGGCACGCGCAATAGATTCCCGGCTGCCAAAGTCCTTTGCGGTAGAAATTATTACACAAGATTCTTTAAATTTAGAAATGACTTGGTTGGTTGGATCTGAATTTTTTAAAATGAACCCTGAAGAAATCAAAGTCGAAATATTAAATGAACAAATTATGAGGATTACTATTGAGAATAAATATATTTATGAAACTGAACTAAGTAAAAACACTAATACTGCCATTTTAAAGGAATAAGCTTTAAATAGGCATTCAGCTCTATATCACTTCCTGGCGGGGTTAACATAGCTAATATTAAGACCGATACTGAGGATAGCAATGAGTTTCACAACTTAACTCGATTTGGTGTTGGCGGCGGCGTTGGTAATCAATCTGAATGAAAATGTTACCCTGCACTTTGAACCGATGTATTTGCAAAAAGGCGCCAAACAAAACCTCATTGATGCCAGTTTCGGGAATGCCGAATTTAGATTTAAAGGAGATATTGTCGAGGTGCCAGTATTCTTGAAGCTTGATATCAATGCTGGTTCAATTCATCCCTACTTGATGGCTGGTCCAACCGTTGGTTTCATAGTTAATTCAACTTTAGAAATTGCAGGGGCCGGTTCTGAGTTCAAAGGAGATGCAGACGACATTATCAAAACCCTTGATTGGGTCTCGGATTTGGCGGTGGCTTAAGCCTTCCGTTTGGCAGAAATTTTGTCTTTTTGGAAGCCCGGTATACTATCGGATTAAGCAATATTAATGATGGTGGACTGTTCAGTTAAAATCAGGTAATCCATGAGGCCGTTACCATCGACCCGGATGATGTTAAGACCAAGGGAATTCAAATTATGGCCGGAGTTACGTTCCCATTAGGGAATTAAGCGAAACAAGTCATTCTTATTAATTGCGAAATCCGAGAAATCTGATTGACAAAAAGCCAACCTTTCCGTAAATTAGTTCCTACTTGGTTCAACCATTTAAGGAGAATGTAATGAAAGCGGTATTTGCGCTAACTTTGTCGATCATCATGTTCCTGCCGCTAATAAACCACGCTCAGGAAACTCCGACCTTCGAAATTATCCAAACTGAAATTTTCAACCCGAACTGCATTTCTTGCCACCAACCCGGAACATCCTTCGCAAGACAGTCGGGTTTGGTTTTAACCGAAGGTAGTGCATTCGGCAACCTGGTTGACGTCGTGCCTAAGAATGCTGCAGCCGCTGCGGACGGGCTGGTGCGGGTAACTTCTGAGGGCCAGGAATTTGCACCGCACAAGAGCTTTTTATGGGAAAAAATTAATGCCCCAGAGCAAAACCATTTTTACCAGGATCACCAAAACTACGGCTCTCTGATGCCTTTAGGACTTGATTACTTAACAAACGGTCAGCTTGCTTTTATCAAACAATGGATAATTGCCGGCGCCCCGGTATCCGAAACGGTTGCCGACGTCAGCCTTCTAGAAGATACGACACGTTATAAGCCGCCGGATTTTACTGCTTTAGATCCGCCGAAAAAGGGGTTTCAGTTACATTTAGGACCCTATGATGTCTGGCCTGCCGAACTCCATGATCGTGAGTTTATGTATTATCAGCCATACCCCACATCCGAAGACCTTTTTGTAACCCGTTACGAAATCTCAATTACTCAGAACAGTCATCATTTTTTATTATACAATTATCCCAACGGCAAGGCAACGCCCACACCAAATGTGTTCCGCGACATCAGAACCGCGCAAGGCGTAAATAATATCTCCAATTTAATACAGTTGGGCAACTTGTTCCCATTCCAGCTTTTTGTCGGGACGCAATTGCCTTATTTGAATTATTATTTTCCTCCGGGAGTGGCGCTACGATTGCCTGCAGGCTCAGGATTTGACTTGAACTCCCACTCGGTTAACAGAAGCGGTGAATCTCAGGAAGGTGAAGTTTACGTCAACATCCACACCGTCGATCCGAGTGAAGTTCAGCGTGCTGCGGATTACGACTTTTTTGGAAACTATAACATCAGCCTGCCTCCGAATGCGACGACGACTCTGACCTATGACGGCTTCTTTGATGAGAAAAGACAAATCATTCAGATGTGGTCACACTCCCATGAACACACACTCGAATTTAATATTTATCGAATCGGCGGTGAGGACGACGGTCAACAAATCTATTGGGCTAACGATTGGGAACATCCGCCGTTTCTCGGATTTGATCCACCCATGACTGTAAACCCGGGCGAGGGATTGAGACTCGTTACGACTTATAACAACTGGACAAACAAAACAATTACATTCGGGCCCTTGAGCTCCGACGAAATGCAGTTTGTGTTTTTTCTTTATTACACGGGTGATGTCGTCTCAAGTGTTGATGAAGAAATTCTCCCTGAAAATTTCTGGGTTGAGCAGAATTATCCAAACCCCTTTAACCCCGGAACCAAGATTCGGTATTCTTTACCGCAAGAGGGGCCGGTGACTTTGAAAATTTTCAACGTGCTGGGCAAAGAGGTACAAACCCTATTAAATGAAGTCCAAACCGAGGGTGAGCACTTAGTTGAATTCAGTGGAAGCGCTCTGTCGAGCGGAATCTATTTTTACAAACTCGAAGCTGCCGGATTGATTGAGGTCAAAAAAATGATCTTGATGAAGTGAACTTTAAAAACCTTGCAGGTTTTTTAAACCGTTGTCTGACTATTCGGGGGGTGGGTTCGATTCCCGCACGCCCCGTTTGATTATTCTATTAGCTATTAAAACTCCCTAAATTTATTGTATATTAATAGGCCGAGGCCTT